>JAXHUV010000073.1:0-10958 GCA_034189445.1 Pseudomonadota bacterium | reverse complement strand
GGCTGGACTGGCGCTGAACAAACTCATGGGGGTAGAAGGGCACGGCCTCCGGAGTGCCGTCCATTCTCAGGCGCCGACGTTGCAGCAGGCCATCCGAGGTGGACACCAGCTGCCGGGACTTAGGCACCTGGATCCTGGCAATAGGTTGCCCCTCCAGCTCCAGGGCCTCAACGCGCACGGCCAGCGAAGGGATGGTCTTATTGGCAATCAGTGCGGGCAGGCCGGCGAGGTTGCGGTGATTGGCATGCAGCCCAGTCGGGGTGCCATCGTCTTCAACGCCCAGGAACAGGTCGCCGCCCTCGGTGTTGGCAAGGGCTACCACGGCGGCTACCAGATCCCGGTCCGGCAGGCTTTTGACGTCGCTCTTGAACTCGACGGCGAGGCTCTCTCCGCCGTGAATGAGCGCCTGGATTTCCTGTTCGGCTTCGTGCATGGCTATCCCCAACATCGACCGGTTAGACGGCTCGGCATGCTTAAATCTGAACCTTGCGGCCTTGCTGGACTTCAGCCAGCAGGGCTTCGCGCAGGGCATTCAGGTACCGATCCACATCACCCTCGTCGGCCAACCAGGCCTTGTCGAACGCGACACGGAGGTTGCGGGTGTGAACGTAGTCGGCGGGCGATTCCTTGACCTCGTGAGACTGCCCCCTATTCTCGTCCTCATCCTGACTACCCGGAGGCTGCTGGGAGTCGTCTGCCGGTGTTGATTTCTGATTGGCCAGCGCCACCATTTTGCCCAGCAGCTTCTGGTAGCCCTCTTCTTCAAAGTACCGTGTCCGGTCCTTGATCACGGCAATCAGGCGCTCTTGCCCGATGTAATCGACCAGATCCCGGAACGGTTTATTGAGTTCATCCTGGCGCGGCTCCGGCAGGGACTGATATTCGTCCATGCTTTGCATGCGTTCCTGCATGGTCTTCAGGGCCGTTTCTGTCTGAGCTCGGGTTTGCTGCACTTTCTCGTCGATGCGCTCCTGCAGGCTATCCAGTTGGCCCTTGAGCTGCTGAATGCGATTCCCTTTGTAGCAGTTGGGGTCGTTCAGGATGGTGCGGATCTGCTCGATCTCGTCCCCGGACACATAGATAAAGTTGGGCTCCTGGTTCTGCAGGAAGGACCGAGCCTGGTTATAGATGTCTTTCTGCGAGCCTCCCATGAACTTGCGGATCGGGTCGATAACATCCTCTTTCAGGTCCAGCAGTTGGTCTTCCTGCTTGCCCAATTCCGTCAGGTGCCAGGTGTAGGGCTTTCCGGCGACTTCTTTCAGCGTCACCAGGGCAGGTTTCAAGGCATTGAGAAACGGGTACTGATCGACCTGCGCTATCCGCCGATCCAGGTCGTGGACCATGTCCTGGAAGGCTTCGCCGGCCTCTTTACCCAGGGCCTTGGCTTCGCTGCTGCGGGGCGGGCTGTCGAAGAAGTCCTCGTAGAATGACTTGAGCGCCCGAACCTGAGAGGCGGTGAACTCAATCTGTGGCTCCAGCACCACGTTGCCGTGGCCGTGTGTGTTACGCAGGGCGCGCTCCAGCTCGCTGTCCTCCAGGATGTTACCGTCGAGACGAACCTCCACCTTGCCACGGGCACACAGGTTGGCCAGGGTGCAGAGAATCGCGGCGTAATACCAGCCGTAGGGTTTCCGTTCAAACTTCTCCAACAGGCCCTTGAGGGTGGTGCGGACACCTCCCCGATTGTTACTTTGAATGAACGCCAACACCTCTTGCTCGGATTCCGCCAGGGCCGTGGCGTCATTACCGAAAAGGCCATCGTCTGTACGGCTGAGGCAATTGCTGATGTCGTTTTCCGTATAGGAAACGCCGCGCAACATGCGGAGGTTGGGGTAAGCCCGTGAAATCAGCTCATGGAAGCCCCGGATAATGCGGGTCTGGGGGTCCTCATTCGCCACTTCCACATCGGCGCCGCCAATGAGCAGCCTGGACTTGCCAATGAGGGTCTGAACCTGCTGCCGGAGCCTGGCCTCGCGCTCACGGTTCTGAAAGCCCTTGTCATTCAGGATCCGCTTGACGGCTTCCTGCTGGGTAACGGAAATGTTCTGCTTGATGTACTTCTCGGTGCGCTTGAACATGAGCAGATCGCGCACCAGGCGCTCGTCCGACGGCATGAGCACAAACAGCTCGTCCGCCTTGTAGGTCGAGGCTGTGCGTAGCATCTGCTCGTTGTCAGTATGCTCGTGGAACGGGCTGATGACATTGATCGAGAGCTCGTATTCACGCCCATGCAGACGATCATCCAGTTTGCGCGAATAGGAGTAGTCCTGCCCCTGGTTTTGGGAGGAACCGGCGTCATAGCGGATTTTGCGCTGTTTTATAACAAAGTCGAAAACGATCTTTTCCAGCTCGTCCGCAACGTCCGATGACTCAACCTCTGTGTTCTTGATCTCCTGCTCAACGTCCTTTTCCTCGTCCGTCAGGTACTCATACTGGTCCCCGTTTCTCTGTATGTAGGTCTGCTGCTCCAGAAGGCTCAGGGCTTCCTCAACCTTGGTGCGAAGCGCCGGCAGGTCCTGATCGAAGGCATCCAGCATCAACACGCAGAGATTGCGCACCGTGGGCTTGAATTCCTTGACGTATTTGACCAGGAACAGGGCCTTCAGCAACCGGATAGCGAAGGCATTATCGAGGTGGTTTTCGGCCTGAATAATCGCCCGCTGTATTTGTGATTTCAGTGCGGAGCGGATGCCTTCAAACATCAGGTCAAAGGTGGCCAGCTGGCCCACCTCATGGTTGCCGATGTGGATGGCCACCTGCTGGAAAACCCCTAGCATGGAGCGTTCACCGACGGAACTGTGTTTACCCTCGAAGGCGTTGTGCTGTGACAGGTTCTGGATCGCCGATTGAAACAGCGCGAACTGGTAGGGGACGAAGGGGTAGCTGTGGATGAAGTGGTCCCTGTCCCGGAAGTTACGGTAGGTGGCCGATCCATCCGCGAAGTCAAACAGGGTTTTGAAGTTGTTCGCCTGTGCGTGATAGACGTCCGACAGCTGATTGACGCCTTCTTCGGTCTTGGTTAGCAGGCGCTTCTGGATGACCTCTGCCACGTCCGCGCTGGACAGCTTCATGCGGTTATTGAACCGTGCCTGAATTTTCGAGAAATCGTTGCCCTGCTGCTTGCCCATTTCGCCAACCACGTTTTTCATTTCTTCCTGGGCGGTGACGATAATCCAGGCCCGGCCCCGACACTTGGTGGCGAGGCTCTCGGCAATGGTTTGCAGGTTTGTCATCAGCTTGGTGTTGCCGGCAATGTACTGGCCGACCTCGTCCACAAAGAAGTTCAGACGGAACTCTTTGTGGCCACCCTCTTTTGCCTGCTTCTCGATATAGGCATTCACATTGTCGGCGAAGTCCTCAATCGAGACTCGGTATTCGCTGCGATACTTGTCGAGGATGCCCGCTGCCGACTGCGGGTCGCTGTCGGTCACAGCGGCGTAGGCTTTGGCAATATTCGGGCCTTCCAGAAGGGCTTGCTCCCGGCCTTTCTGCCAGGGACGGCCGGCGATGGCCTCGTACTCGGCTTTGTACTGCTCGTACAGGCCACGGCCGTCCAGATCGCGCTCAAACTGGGCAATGTGCCCTTGTTTGCCATAGTAGCCGCACATTTCGTCGAAGACTTTAACGAACACGGCCAGAAGCGCATCGATCTGGGTTTTGCTGATGACATCGGCTTTCTGATCGATGTTGAACAGAATGCTCTTCGCCGGAATTGAGACAGCTCGCTTCAGGTCGCCCCGGAGAATTTCATTCTCGCTGCACTTGGGAAGGAACAGATCCAGTGTCGTAGCACCGTCCATCTCCCGGTTTTCAAGCAGGAGGGACAGCATCTTGAGGAGGTGCGACTTACCTGAGCCGAAGAAGCCGGATACCCATACACCGTTGGCCCCTTCGTAATTGTTGTAAGCGTCCAGGAACTCTTCGAGACGCTTCTCGACTTCGTTGGTCAGTACGTATTCTTCAATTTCGAGGCGAAGACTGGCTTCATCGTCGGCTTTGATAACGCCTTCAATGGGGCGGTCAACGGGCTTTAGAAAAATGTTCTTCAATGTCATTGTACTTTCCCTTAATGATTACGCCTCGAATCGTATCGTCCGCTCAGGCTTCGTAATGAAAGATGTTGAACGCACGGTAGTACTTGTCGTCATGCAACCTGCCGAACAGATCCAGCGATGCACCGGTTTCCAGCGAGTGGGTATAGGAGCCCGGGAAGAACATCACCGTTGGCTGGTCTTTGGCGGTGCTCTGCAAGTTGTTGAGCACGTTGTGGGAGCGTATGTAGGGGAAGACCTCCCCCACCCCTGAGAGAAACAGCACGTCAAACTCAACGGACTGCAGTTTTGCCGCAATAGCGGGTACCAAATGTGCTTCCGGATCCAGCACTCCCTGCAACAGTTCTTTCAGTTGATCCTTTGAGACAGTGGGCTCAAGTTCCAGCACCTGGTCCCAGATGTCTCTTTGCTTCAAAAGATCGACGGCCAGGTCATACAGATTGATGCTCAGGATCCGGATGCCCGCCTGCTCCAGTCGGTTAACCAACTGCCGCTGAAGACGCTCCATTTCGACCGCTTCTTCAGGCCGGTAGGGGCAGATGAAGAAAGGCACTTCATTACCCAGCCCCTGTTTGTTCAGGAATCGCTGGCCGGAAACCACGCTGAACAGGTGCTGTAGTCGCTCCTGCATCGGCATTTTGGCAATGTCCTTTGTCAAGCTGACATCCCCCTGATATCGGATTCATAGACTGGGAAGTAAAAAAACTCGTCAGGATTGTTCTGACGCAGCAACTCAACCAGCCTAGGGTTTAGCAGTATTGCGTTTATGGTTTTGTCCTTAGCTAACAACCCTGCCTCCCGCAGCATTCTGAACAGGACCTGCCGCAATTTATCGCGCGTTGAGGCACTGGCATTATCCAGTTCGTCATGCCATTCCGATTTACGATTGTAGAAGGCATCGAAATCCTCAAAACTGAGATCCAGCTTCATCGCGACAAACCGTTCGTGTAGCACTTCCACCGCAAAGTCCGCGATAAAGCGGTAAAGACGACACACGGCAACCCACAGGAGGTGTGCCTGATCCTGGTGGTTTGCCTCGGCCAGAAAAGCCAGTTCGTTTTCGGTCAACGTCTTCAGGCGTGCAATCGCCTCTCTACAGGTGCGCTTTGCCGTGCTTTCCGTTCTGGCCTGTAGCAGGTTGTCATGTAGAGCTTGAGCCCGCACCTCTTCCCAGTCACGTAGCAACAGGTACAGATCAGCCAGCTTCACCGATTCTCGGTGATACAGGCTGCCGGACGTGAAGGAGATGCGATACCGGCCTTGGGTCATTCGGAACGCTCGCCCTTGCTCGTTTCGGCGGCTCCACCGCCCTTGACCCACTCATCCACTTCGACTTTTTTGAACTTCCAAAATCGCCCCATGCGGTGGGCGGGCATTGCGTGCTTGTCGATCCAGCGGTACACGGTGTCATTGCTGACACCGAGGTGCTTGCCTATTTCGTCTACGGATAACCAGCGATCTTCCATCTCGGCCATGTTTTCGCTTCCTATGGGCGATGGTGTTGCCACCTTATCTGAGGCGGCACGGTCTCATGGGCGGAACAGCCCTACACTACATTGGCTGATCAATATATAGAGGTACCACGCTGCATTCAACCGATTTGACCCGCATAGACCAGCAAAGAACGGCATATAGTCAGGTAAAATCTGGTCGATCCCATCAATAGCCCTACGCAATCAAAACCTGCGGTGTGAGCAGCATGCCTTTTACCGCCAACAGCCCTCATCCCTCCTCGTTGGAGGGGCTTGACCTCCCGCTGGTAGCCTCCTTCAGTCCACCGAGGTGCTCCTCCAGATCTCTCAGAAGGCGCTCGCTTTTCCGTACGATTCGACAAAGCTCCGCCTGATTGGCATTGAGCTTTCGCAACATTTCAAAACCGTCCTCAGTTTCCATGATGAGCGGTTGCTCCCAGTCCTGGGCCCGCGTGAAGGCTGGTTTGTGATAGCGGAACCGACCTTCTTTGCGGATGTACTCACTGAACACTGATCGACCCTCGCCGCTCTTCTTCGGGACGAAGCGATTGTAGTACCAAGACAACTCCAACTTTCTTTTGCGGAGTCGGACGCGGCAGCCGAAATGCCCGGGATAGCCGGGTGTCTTGTCGGTACGATGCGCGACGTTGTGGGACCAGAAGTGATCACAGAGACGCTGCGCCAGATAGCGGTACCTGGCTTGCTCCACGTCTGCTTGCTGGTGAATCGCCGTCAGAAATTGCCGGCATTGCGTGATGGCCGCTTTGGTACCACTCTGGTGGTTCACATTTTTTGCTCGGCTGACCGCCTCCCACTCTTCGCAGATTTCCTGGTAAGTCATTCGTTTGCTCATGGCTGGCTCCTCGCTATGGATTTGCCAACAATCGTAAGCAACTGAGTGCTTGGAGCTGCCATGCCCTTTTGCCTTTTTCGGACGAAAAGACGGGGTTGGAGGCAGATTCCTTCCTCCAAGCCATGGGACCTTTCCAATTCCTGTCCACGTAACTACCTGATTTGGGACTTTGCCGCTGCGCTCCCACGCGCCATCAAATAGCTCGCATGGGCTGAAGGATCAGCGTTCCATTATTTATTTGGGACCCTGGCGTCCCACCTCAGTGACAACACCGGTATCCGGTGGCTTGATGGAACCGGACTGACTGTCGTCGCTACAACAATTCCCGCCGCCTCCTCGGAGCACTTACAAGGGGCTTGGAAGAGACCTTTTGGAGCCTTGGTGTGATACGGGCATGTCCCGTGAAATAACAGGGCCTCGGAAAGGCTCTTTAAGAGGCTGTTTTGATCACGTCCAGCATTGACTTTCACATGTGAAAGTCAATGAGCATTACCGCTTCACAAAATGATGCCGTGATGATGGCGGGTAACGGCGATTGTTCACATTTTCACCAGAATCTGTCCGGAAACCGATGAGACCCACAGAGAAAGCACCTAAACCCACAAAATTCCCTATTGATTTCATTTAGTTATAAAATTTTTCTCTTTGCGCCCAAATTGGCCAATTCCACGGTTCTGGTCCGAATTCTGGATTATTCATACTCACTCCTGCCGTTAAACAACGAATCAGGAGTAGGCAATGAAACACATGTTTTCTAGCGAGACCAACGAGCGCTTGCTCACATACGAAGAAGTGTGCGCCGTCACTCAGCTATCGCAAGCCACGCTGCGTCGGTACGTCCGATCAGGTCGCTTCCCCGCCCCCATCAAACCAAACCCGCAGGGTCGAGCCGTCAGGTTCCGGATTCAGGATGTTCGTGACTGGCTGGACCGGCTGTGACGGAGGCGCGAATGAAATTTCAGTTGAGAGACTCTGGCCTGTACTGCTTCAGCTCTGATGAATGGCAAAGGGTTGGTGGGTGGATTGAGGTTATTGCCAGAACCCGACTCTCCAACAAGAAGCACGGCCACGGTGCGCTGTTGCAATGGAAAAATATGGACAACGTCCTGCTCCGCGAGGTGGTTTACGCGCGTAACCTGAACGGCGATAACGCCCGGCAGATACGAGAGATTTTGGTGGACAGCGGCTATCCACTAGAACCCGGCAATATCAGTTGGGCACGACTACAACGCTACCTGCTTGAGGAAATGGCAAAGGCGCCGCCGGCCACAACCGTCGACCGCAGCGGCTGGCATGGGCCTATTTTCGCGACGAGCAGCTGGACGGCAGGTCAGGCGGATGAGCAGCACTACTTCGTCGGGCAGCTATCGACATCGCCTCTGCTTCAGGAAAGCGGCTCTCTCCAGGATTGGCAGACTCGGGTGGGGAAGCTGTGTGACGGCAACCCGCTGGCGATGTTCAGCATTGGGGTAGCCCTTGCGGCCCCCCTGCTGAAACACGCAGGGCTAGAAAACGGGGCTTTTCACCTTGTCGGCAATAGTTCCACCGGAAAAACGACACTATTGCAGGTGGCCGCCAGTGTTTGTGGGGCTCCAACCTTCGTACGGAGCTGGGTAGCGACTAGCAATGGTCTGGCAGCCGTCGCTGCCGAGCACAACGATATAGCGCTAATGCTGGACGAAATCGGCCTGGCTCGGCCCGAGGATGTCGACACAGCCGTATATCACATCATGAACGGTGCCAGTAAGCTTCGGGCCAATATTTCCGGAGATCTAGCAACACAAACACATTGGCGAACATTAGCCCTGAGCACTGGTGAGATCTGGTTATCGGAGGTGTTTCAGCAGATAGGGAAACCGGTGAGAGCTGGCCAAGAGAACCGCTTGGTTGAGATTCCGATATTTGGGCGATTTGGCGCATTTGATGAATTGCATGGGTTTGCCAGCTCCCAGGAGCTGGTCGATGCACTGAAAAGCCGCACCAGGAACTACCATGGCACGTTGTTCCGGCACTGGCTCGAGCGTCTTACTGAAGATGCGGATGACTTGCCCGGCTACATCCAGAGCGAGATCGCCCGATTGACGGACCAATGGAAGACCTCTCATATGGCCTCGCAAGTTGTCCGGGTGATCAGACGGTTCGCACTTATCACCGCTGCACTGTGCCTGGCCTGTCGGAACTATCTCCTTCCTTGGACGGAAGCGGAGTCGGTTCGAGCAGTACACCAAGTAGTTGGAGCTTGGCTTCGGAGCCGAGGTCACATCTTCAATTCGGAGGAGCACCGCATTTTGGCTCGCCTTCGCGATGCCATTTACAAATGGAATCACCGTCTCGTTGACATAGAACGGGGCGATTACGGAAGAGCAATTGGTCTGCGACGCAAAGTGGCCGGTGAGACGCAGTGGCTGATACCCAAAAATACTCTTATCAAGGAGCTTGGCCTTCGAAGTCGATACACCCGGGAAATTGAGCCGCTGATCCAGAGAGATTTCCTGGAAACCAATGAACAGAGCCGTGGCACCATGAAAATCAAGCTACGGGATCGATCGGAGCGTTTTTTCGCCCTGTGGCCTGATCGCATCAAGGCGTATTGGGAAGCGCTGCCTGATGGAGATGGACTTTCCCAGTTTCCCACTTATCCCAGTGTTGATTCGGAGGTAACGGAGAATGAGTAACAAAACCTTCAATCCGCCTTCGGAGGAGGTGCGCGCCAAGCTGCTGGCTCGTTCTGGACAGTGTGAGCGGCTGGTTCGGGAGTCGGACCGTCGAGCGATTACAGCCGTCAGCCGGACGCAGTGGTGGACCTTGGAACGAAAGCGAGTGGCTCCGGCACGACTCAAGCTGGGATGCAATTCAGTGGCCTGGCGCCTGTCGGATCTGTTGGCCTGGATCGAGCAACAAGGGGTCTGATCTGGCCCCTTTACTCTCCAGAACTGACTTCACCTCTCACGATGGGCGCCAGCCATTCGCAGAGGGCTTCGTGGGCCTCTCTTCTTTCTTCAAAATACGCGTGCTTGTTATAAACCCGGTCCGTCCGGTTCCCGGGCAGCTGATTCAGGCAGCGTTGGGCCAGATTGTCATCAAAGCCGAGTTTTCCCAGCTTGGTTCTGGCCGTACCCCGTAGATCGTGGACGCGGCGCTTGTCGAATGAGAAGAGTTTTTTCTCAAAGAGTTTCTTGAGCGCATGGTTCAGCGTGTTTTCACACACATGCGGAGTCCGTGCCTTTTTACTGATCCTGCGAGCTGGAAACACCCAATCACTACCGCAGGAACGTACCTTCAGCTCATTCAGCCATTCCACGGCGGGCTCTGCCAACGGGATATCGATGGCCCTTCTCTTTTTGGTCCTGTCCTCGGGCAGATACCAGATACGGTTCCCAAGATCGAATTCCGACCAAGGCGCTGCCAAAAGCTCCATCTTTCTCGTACAAGTGGCTATCAGCAACGCACAGGCCAGGTAGTTCTCTCGACTGAACTGCGCCGGAATCACCCGGAGTTTGGTGAAGAACTCGGTGACTTCGTCTTCATTCATTGGGTAGTTGGCGGCCTTCTCCTCCCCGCCGGCGTCCCTGGGACGGAATGGCGAGGCTGGATTGAACCGGGTGACGTCCAGTTTGATGCCATGATCAAACAGGTTCCTCAGCAGGCGCATCAAGTCATTTGAGAGGGTCGGGCGGGGCTTATTGTCGTCATAGCCGTTGGCCACGTCGCGCAGGATTTCACTGATATCCACTGGCCGGATCTTTTCAAGTTCCACCTTCCCGATGCGCCAGGCCACCTCGCGTTCGTACAGGCTCTTCTCTTTATGGTGGGACGCGATTTCTCGTTTGCGAAGCTCGTAGTAGTCCGCGTACAGGTCATTGAGCGTTTTGAAGGGGTTTTGGTTGACCTTCTGCCGCTCCTGAACCGGGTCAGCACCCTCACGCTTGATCGCCAACCTCAGCTTCGCCGCTTCATCGCGGGCGTCGGCCAATGACCAGTCGTCCACCTTGCCGATGGTGTATTCGCGCCGGAGCTTGGTAGCTGGGGTGGTGTAGCGCAGCATCCAGTAAGCGTCGCCGCGCTTTGGGGTCATGAGGTAGAGGCCATTGCCGTCGGCATGCCGAACGGATGGCTTCTCTTTGATCAGTTTCTTGACGGTTTTGTCGTGTAGCTTGCCCACCTTCCTGCCTTAAAACAAATTGGGGAGTACAATCTCGCCGACACAATATAGCGAGAAAATACTCCCCAATCTACTACCCACCACTACCCAAACTTGGCAGAACTTACACGAACACCATGAGCGTCAAAATTACATACCTATTTGATTTATAATGCCATCAAGAACAACGTCGAACACCAAAGAACATCACTCGATATTCTGAACCTGCTCCCGCATTTGCTCGATCAGCACCTTCAGGTCTACAGCTGCCCGAGTGACATTGGCATCGATGCTCTTGCTGCTCAGGGTATTGGCTTCGCGGTTCAGCTCCTGCATCAGGAAATCCAGGCGCCGGCCAATCGCGTCATCCCGCTTCAGGGTATCCGAGACCTCGCCGATGTGGGCATCGAGGCGATCCAGCTCTTCGGCCACATCGCTCT
>JAXHUV010000072.1:0-10997 GCA_034189445.1 Pseudomonadota bacterium | reverse complement strand
ACGGCTGACGCACCCGGTTCAGAATATCGGAAATGGCAGGGGAACTGATGCTGTACCCCACCCGCAGAGCAGCCAGCCCCCAGGCTTTGGAAAACGTGCGACAGACGATGAGATTCGGGAACCGGGACAGTAGTTCGACGCCATCCGGGTATTGCTCTCCAGTGAGATATTCACAGTAGGCCTCATCCAATACCACAAGCACATTCTCCGGAATCCTTGCCAGGAAAGCTTCAATGGCATCCGCCGTGTGAACAGTACCCGTGGGGTTGTTCGGGTTGGCAACAAACACCAGGCGAGTGCGATCGGTAACCGCTTCCGCCATGGCATCCAGGTCGTGCCCCCACTCCCGGGCAGGCACAGACACACCCCTGGCGCCGATAGCCTGGGTCACCAGAGGATAAACGGCGAACGCATACTGGGAGAAAACCACTTCGGAATCGGTATCGGCGAAACAACGGGTAATCACTTCCAGTACATCATTGGAGCCGTTACCGAGAGTAATCTGATCCATTCCAACGTTCAGACGCCTCGATAACGCCTGTTTCAGATCGAACCCGTTACCATCGGGGTAAAGGCACAGCCCGGACAACGCTTGCCGCGCCGCCGAAACGGCCATCTCGCTGGGCCCGAGCGGATTTTCGTTGCTGGCAAGCTTGATGATTTCCGCCGGGTTCAGCCCCAATTCACGGGCCAGCTCTTCGATCGGCTTGCCTGGCTGGTAGGGGGAGAGTGCCTGTACGCCGCCAACCGCCAGGCTCTGGTAATCAATGGTCATAAATTGTCCTCGACACTCTTTGCTCAAACCACAGATGTTGCTCAAACCACAGATGTGGATACTCAAAGAACGCCAATGGGGTAGGAACCCAGGCGCTTGAGCTCAACTGCTTCTTCGTCCACTTCCGAAAGCACCTTCCGAACCTGTTCGTCTTCCATGTGTCCCTCGAAATCGATGTAGAACACATAGGCCCAGGTACCACTGGGCGACGGCCGTGTTTCGATCCGGGTAAGACTGAGACCATGACGATGGAATGGTTCGAGGAGCTTATACAGAGCTCCTGGCTTGTTGCGCATGGATACCAGAATAGACGACTTGTCGTGACCGCAGGCCGGCACCTCCTCCCGGCCGATAATCAGGAATCGGGTAGTATTGTCCGGGCGGTCCTCAATGCTGCTCGCCAGCTTTTCCAGGCCATAGAGCTCAGTTGCCATATCACCGGCAATGGCTGCCGTGCCCGGCTCCCCGGCGGCTCGTCGGGCGGCTTCCGCATTACTCGACACCGTGACCCGTTCAATACCGTAACGGTGGGTATCCAGCCATTGCCGGCACTGGGCAAAGGACTGCTGGTGGGAATAAATCCGGGTAATTTCCTGGTCGCCGTGCTTCGGATTAACCAGCAGGTGGTGGTGAATCCTCAGCTGAACCTCGCCACAAATCTTGAGCGGCGAGGACATGAACATGTCGAGGGTGTGGTTGATCATACCCTCGGTGGAATTCTCCACCGGCACCACACCGTAATGGGCGGCGCCTGATTCCACCTCCCGGAACACCGCATCAATGGCAGGTAATGGCACGCTGACCACCGAATGACCGAAGTGCTTGAGCGCGGCGGCCTGGGTAAAGGTGCCAACCGGCCCCAGGAAGGCAATATGCATGGGCTTTTCCAGCGCCAGGCAGGCAGACATGATCTCCCGGAACAGACGGGCCATTTCCTCACCGGGCAGGGGCCCCGGGTTCTGTTCCTTGATACGGCGCAATACCTGGGCTTCCCGCTCGGGGCGATAGAAAAACACATCCTGCCCCGGATTGGCGGTCGTTTTTACCTGAGCCACTTGCTGGGCACAGGTTGCCCGGGCACTGATCAGCTCCATGATCTTCTGGTCAATCTGATCAATTTCATCCCTCAGCTCTCCGAGCCGGACCTGCTCATCACTCATGCTCAGCCATGCTCCTTCGCAAATTCAGTCATGTACTCAATCAGCGCATCCACACCCGCTTCGGGCATGGCGTTGTAGATGCTCGCACGCATACCACCCACCGAGCGATGGCCAGCCAGGTTCAGCAGGCCACGGGCATTGGCACCCTTGAGGAACTCACCATTCAGGGCGTCATCCGCCAGGGTAAAGGGCACGTTCATCCGGGACCGGAAGCGCGGGTCGATCGGGTTGGCGTAAAACTCGTTGCTGTCGATGAAGCCGTAGAGCTTGCGGGCTTTGCGCTGGTTGATCTGCCCCATCGCCTTCACCCCGCCCTGATCTTTCAGCCACTTGAACATCAGACCAGCCAGATACCAGGAATAGGTGGCCGGCGTGTTGTACATTGAGCCGTTATCCGCGATCACCTGATAGTTCATCATGGTCGGAGTCTCTTTTCGGGCCTTGCCCAGGAGGTCCTTGCGAATAATGACCACCACCAGCCCGGAGGGACCGATGTTTTTCTGGGCGCCAGCATAGATCAAGCCAAACTTCGAAACATCCACCGGGCGAGACAACATCGTAGAGGACATATCCGCCACCAGCGGAACGGACGGGCTTTCCGGGATGAAATCGAATTCCAGGCCACCAATGGTTTCGTTCGGCGTGTAATGCAGGTACGCCGCATCGGCACTGGCCTGCCAGGAGGCCTGATCCGGAATTGTGGTAAAACCGCTGTCTTCGGAACTGGCCGCCACATTCACCTTGCCGTACCGGCTGGCCTCGGCAATGGCCTTTTTGGACCAGATACCGGTATTCACGTAGTCAGCAGAGTTCTTTTCCCCAAGAAGGTTCAGGGGAATGGTGGAAAACTGGCTGGACGCCCCACCCTGCATGAAGAGAACGGCGTAGTCGTCCGACACGCCGGCCAGTTCACGCAGGTCTTGTTCCGCCGTTTCGGCAATCTGAACAAACTCGTCGCTACGATGGCTCATTTCCATCACCGACATGCCGGTACCGCGCCAATCGAGCATTTCATCCCGCGCCTGACGAAGCACGCTTTCCGGCAAAGTGGCCGGACCCGCACAAAAGTTATACGCCCTGCTCATGTTGCTGTTTTCTCTCAAGTCTTGCTGAATCTGTCTGTGGCAGTGCCGGCTTATTCGTCGCCGGCACCTTCACCGCCTTCACCGTCTTCACCTTCTTCCGGGCTCTCTCTGGCGACTATCGGACTGGCTTCGCCGTCGAGCTCTTCATCATCGGTTTCCGCGATCCGCTCGACACCCACCAGACGCTCGTCTTCCTGACTCAGCTTGATCAGGCGCACACCCTGGGTATTACGGCTCAGAATGGATACTTCGTCTGTCCGGGTACGCACCAGCGTGCCCTTGTCAGAGATCAGCATCATTTCGTCGCCTTCGAACAGCTGCAGGGCGGTTACCAGGTTGCCGTTCCGCTCGGAGCACTGCATGGCGATAACGCCCTGGCTGCCTCGGCTGTAAGTCGGGAACTCGTCGAAGGTCGTCCGCTTGCCGTAGCCATTTTCAGAAGCGGTCAGGATAACCCCGCCCTCCTGCGGAATAATCAGCGACACCACATGGTGACCTTCCGGCATCTTGATGCCGCGGACACCACGGGCTGTCCGACTCATCGGGCGAACGGCCTGTTCGTTGAAACGCACGGCCTTGCCAGCGGTCGAGAACAGCATCACCTCGGCATCGCCCCTGGTAATCGCCGCACCGATCAGGGTATCGCCTTCATCCAGGGACAGGGCAATCAGACCGTTGCCGCGCGGACGCGAGAAGTTCGGCAACGGCGTCTTCTTGACCACGCCGGCGGAGGTGGCCATCAGGACAAACTGGTCTTCCGGGTAGTCACGCACCGGCAGGAAGGTGGTGATACGCTCACCTTCTTCCAGCGGCAGGATGTTGACCATGGGCCGGCCACGGGACGCCCGGCTGGCACGCGGTATCTCGAACACCCGCAGCCAGTAAACCTTGCCCCGGTTTGAGAAACACAGAATCGTGTCGTGGGAATTGGCCACCAGCAGCTTCTCAACGAAGTCTTCATCCTTCATGGCGGTTGCCGCCTTGCCACGGCCGCCACGGCGCTGGGCCTGGTAGTCTTCCACGGCCTGGGTCTTGGCGTAGCCACTGTGGGAAATAGTGACCACCAGGTCCTCTTCATCAATCAGGTCGGCAATGGTCAGATCACGCTGGGAGCTGGTGATCTCGGTACGACGCTCGTCACCGAACTCGGAAACAACCGCTTCCAGTTCTTCACGGATAACCTGCATCAGGCGGTCCGGGTCGCCCAGGATTTCCAGCAGGCCGGAAATTTTTTCAAGGATGTCCTTGTATTCGTTCTGCAGCTTCTCGGTTTCAAGACCGGTCAGACGGTGCAGACGCATATCCAGAATCGCCTGAGTCTGCTCCGGAGACAGGTAATACAGACCGTTACGCAAGCCATAGACTTCCGGCAGGTCGTCCGGACGACAGGCATCATCGCCAGCGCGCTCCAGCATGGCGAGGACATCACCCGGGGCCCAGCCTTTGGCCATCAGCTTTTCCTTGGCTTCCACCGAACTTGGCGACGCCTTGATCAGCTCGATCATCTCGTCGATGTTGGCCAGGGCAACCGTGAGGCCTTCCAGAATGTGGCCGCGCTCGCGGGCCTTGCGCAGTTCATAAATGGTCCGGCGGGTAACCACCTCACGACGGTGACGCACGAACGCCTCAAGCATCTGCTTGAGGTTCAGGGTTTTCGGCTCACCATTAATCAGCGCAACCATGTTGATGCCGAACACCGTCTGCAACTGGGTATGGGCAAACAGGTTATTGACCACCACATCCGGGTTTTCACCCCGGCGCAGTTCGATCACAACCCGGATACCCTCCTTGTTGGACTCGTCCCGCAGCTCGGTAATGCCCTCAAGGCGCTTCTCTTTCACCAGCTCGGCGATCTTCTCGATCAGGCGGGCCTTGTTCAGCTGATACGGCAGCTCGGTAATGATGACAGCATCACGATTGGTCTTGTTATCGTGCTCAATCTCATGGCGGGCACGAATGTAGATGCGGCCACGGCCGGTACGATAGGCCTCCACGATGCCGGCGCGGCCATTGATAATGCCCTGGGTCGGAAAATCCGGGCCGGGAATGAAGCCCATCAGCTCATCAATGGTGAGGTCCGGGTTATCGATCAGCGCCAGACAGCCGCTTACGACTTCCGTCAGGTTGTGGGGCGGAATGTTGGTTGCCATACCCACGGCAATACCGGAGGAACCATTCACCAGGAGGTTGGGTACCCGGGTGGGCAAAACCTCGGGAATCCGCTCTGTGCCATCGTAGTTGTCGACGAAATCGACGGTTTCCTTGTCCAGATCCGCCAGCAGGGAGTGGGCGATCTTCTCCATGCGGATTTCGGTGTAACGCATGGCTGCCGCGTTATCGCCGTCGATGGAACCAAAGTTACCCTGACCGTCCACCAGCGGGTAGCGCAGGGAAAACGGCTGGGCCATACGCACGATGGTGTCGTAAACCGCGGAGTCACCGTGGGGGTGGTATTTACCGATAACATCACCCACCACACGGGCGGACTTCTTGTAGGCCTTGTTCCAGTCGTTGTTCAGTTCCGACATGGCGAACAGAACACGGCGGTGAACCGGCTTGAGGCCGTCCCTCACATCCGGAAGCGCCCGCCCGACGATAACGCTCATGGCGTAATCGAGATAGGACTGTTTTAATTCGTCTTCAATATTGACCAGCAGGATCTCTTTGGCTAACTCACCCATCGAGAAAGGTTCCTTTGCGTTATCTGGAAGTCGTATCGGGGCCGTATCCTGGCACCACAGTTATTCTTCAACAAGCCGCCAAGTCTACCACAGTCGCGCCCTCTCCGGGGCAATCGTGAGGCAGCCCTAAGCAAACACCACGGTCTTGTTTTCGTAGGTAATCACCCGGTCTTCGATGTGGGAGCGCAGGCCCCGGGCCAGCACGTTCTTCTCCACGTCCTTGCCCAGGCGAACCATATCCTCGATGGAGTCGCTGTGGGTGATGCGGACAACGTCCTGCTCGATGATCGGACCCTCGTCGAGGTCCTGGGTCACATAATGGCAGGTGGCACCGATCAGCTTCACGCCGCGACTGTAGGCCTGGTGATACGGACGCGCACCGGCGAAGGACGGCAGGAAGCTGTGATGGATGTTGATCACCCGGCCCGGGTATTTCTCGCAAAGTTCACCCGGAAGGATTTGCATGTAACGGGCCAGCACCACCACATCCGCCTCATACCCGTGGAACAGGTCATCGATGTGGGAGAAGGCTTCCGCCTTGTTTTCCTTGCTGACCGGCACGTGGTGATACGGAATCTCGTGCCATTCCACCATTTGGCGAAGGTCGTCATGGTTGGAAATAACCGCCACAATTTCGGCATTGATTTCCTTGCTGTGCCAGCGGTAAAGCAGATCCGCCACGCAATGGGATTCCTTGCTGCACATCAGCACGACTTTCTTCGGCTGGGCCGAATCGGCAATGCGCCAGTCCATACTGAATTCGCGGGCAATTGGCTCGAACGCGGCCCGGAACTGGTCCAGACCGAACGGAATCGAACTGGCCTTGATTTCGTGGCGCATGAAAAACCAGCCGGTATAGGTGTCCGAGTGGTGACTCGCCTCGGTAATCCAGCCATTGTATGTCGACAGAAAGTTACTCACCTTGGCGACAATTCCGACCCGGTCGGGGCAGGAAATGACAAGACGGTAGGTATGCTCCATGACGGCCCTTCCTTAACTGAAACCCGGGAAAGCAGGTGCGACGGGGAAGCACCACCGGCATTAACGGCAGATTAACGGTACGCACCCATGAGAATGACCGGCTATCATAGCCTATATAAATGCCAGAAACGAGGAATGGAAACATGCGCATAGACCTCTGCCAACGCACGACCAAAAGCCTTGCGATGGGGCGCTCGGGCTGCCTTTCGATTGTAGCGGCTCTGGCCTTGCTGATGGCCATTGGCCCGGCCTTTGGCCAGGCCATTATTGAGGGAGAGCGATTTCATCCGGTTACCGCGACCCAGGGCATGGTAGCCACCAGCCACACATTGGCCACCCAGGTTGCCCTTGAAGTGCTGAAAAACGGCGGCAATGCGATAGATGCGGCGGTGACGGCCGGTTTTGCCCTGGCCGTCACCCAGCCCCGCTCCGGCAACATTGGCGGCGGCGGCTTCATGCTGATCGCCAAAGGCGACGGCTCGGATCCGGAAGCCATCGATTATCGGGAAAAGGCACCCTCAGCCGCGACTGAAACCATGTTCCAGGACGAATCCGGAAACCCGGTAACAAACCGCAGCCGCTTCACCCATCTGGCCACTGGCGTGCCCGGAACCGTTGCCGGCCTGGCGCTGGCACTGGAGCGGCACGGCACCATTACCCTGAAGCAGGCACTGGCACCGGCGATAAAACTTGCCAACGATGGCTTCATCGTACCCCAGCGGTTCACCGAAGGCCTGGAGCAGGCCCGGGGCAGGCTTGAGCGCTGGCCTGCCACGCGCGCCACCTTTTATAAAGACGATGGCAGCGCCTGGCAGCCCGGAGAACGCTTCCGCCAGCCGGAACTGGCAGCGACGCTGCAGCGAATTGCCGGCAAGGGTGTGAAAGGCTTTTATGAAGGCAAAACCGCTGGGCTGATTGCCCGGGAAATGGCGCGGCACGATGGGCTAATCACCCTTGAGGATCTGAAAAACTATCGCCCGGTCGTTCGCCCGCCGGTGCACGGCACCTACCGTGGTTACGACATCTTTTCCATGTCACCACCCTCCTCCGGCGGCACCCACATTGTCCAGATCCTGAACATTCTCGAAGGCTTCCCCATGGCCGAGTTCGGCCACAACTCCGCCGATGCGATCCATCATATGGCCGAAGCCATGAAGCTGGCCTACGCCGACCGTTCAAAATACCTCGGCGACACGGATTATGTCGATGTACCGCTGAAAGGGCTGACCAGTAAAGGTTACGCGGAAGAACTCCGCAAAGGCATTGATCCGAACAAAGCAAGGCCGGCCAGCGACATTAACCCCGGCCAGCCGGCGGCCTGGGAAAGCCCGGAGACCACCCATTTTTCCGTGGTGGATAAATGGGGCAACGCGGTGTCCAACACCTATACCATCAATTTCAGTTACGGATCCGGCATTACGGTAAAAGGCGCCGGCTTCCTGCTCAACAACGAAATGGACGATTTCAGTGCCAAGCCAGGTGTGCCCAACGCCTACGGTCTGATTGGCGGCAACGCCAACAAAGTTGAGCCCGGCAAGCGCATGCTCAGCTCCATGTCGCCCACTATCGTGAAAAAGGACGGCAAGAACGTTCTGGTAACCGGCAGCCCGGGTGGCTCCAGAATCATAACCACCACCTTGCAAGTGATCCTCAATGTGATTGATCATGGAATGAACATACAGACCGCCGTGAGCGCACCCCGTATGCACCACCAGTGGCTGCCGGATGAAATCCGGATTGAACAGGGTATCAGCCCCGATACTATCCGGCTGCTGCAGGAGCGGGGACACAAGGTGGTTGGTGGATCAGCCATGGGCGCCATCCAAAGCATTATGATTGGGGAGGACGGTTTGCTGCATGGAGGCGCGGATCCGAGGAGAAGCACCTCGTCGGCCATGGGCTACTAATGTTGGCAATTGACCAGAGTCACTGACCTGACCGGAGGCATCATGTATCTTTCTGTTCAGCTGAGCTGTTACCCCCTGAAAGAGGACTATAAACAGCCGATAAAAGACCTCATCGCGCGCCTGGAACAAACCGGGCTGGAAGTCTACCCGGGGCGAATGAGCACCGAAGTTTTCGGCGATTATGATGAGGTTATGGGTGCGCTCTCGGAGACCATGAAATGGTCATTCGAGACCTACGGCAAATCCGTCTTCGTGGCGAAGATCATGGCGGGCGACCGGAGACCAAAATGACAGCACCGAACGGGCCAGACAACCAACAACGAAAACCGGACCAGAACCAACAGCCGGCGACTCCGAACCAGTATGCATTCCTGTGGCTTAGCGCCGCCATCTTCCTGATGATGCTCTGGCTGCAGGACGGCGGACAACCCCGGCTTCAGGACCTGGCCTATTCCGAATTCAAAGCCGCGGTGATGAACGATCAGGTGGCGGAAGTCACCCTGAAGGAAGAAGCCATTACCGGGCTGTTTACCGGCCGCGGTGCGGCGGACTTCAGCTCGGACAGTCCTGCGCGGACCAGCACCCCGGGATTCCAGACCATCCGCCCGCCCATGGAAGATCCTTCCCTGCTCACGCTGCTGGAAGAGCACGATGTCACCATCCGGGCCACCCCCTCCGGATTGCCCTGGTGGCAGGAGATGATCCGCGGCTTCCTGCCCTGGCTACTGCTGCTGGCGCTGATGTTCTGGTTCTGGGGTGCCGCCCAGAAACGGATGACCCAGGGCGGTGGGCTGTTTGATTTCAGCCGTTCCAAGGCAAGGCGGGTTCGCAAGGAAACATCCACAGCCACCCTCGATGATGTGGCCGGCATTGAATCCGCCAAACGGGAAATTGCCGAGATCATCGATTTCCTGAAGTCCCCCGAGAAATACCGGGCCCTGGGTGCCGTCATGCCCAAAGGGGTGCTTCTTGTCGGCCCGCCAGGCACCGGCAAGACCCTGCTGGCCCGGGCCATCGCCGGCGAGGCTGAAGTACCCTTTTATAGCATCAGCGCCTCGGAGTTTATCGAGATGTTCGTGGGTGTCGGCGCTTCCCGCGTTCGGGATATGTTCAAGGAAGCCCGGAAAGACGCACCCGCGCTGATTTTCATCGACGAGCTGGACGCGATCGGCCGTTCACGGGGCGCGGGCCTGGGTGGCGGGCACGATGAGCGGGAACAGACCCTGAACCAGATTCTCACTGAAATGGACGGTTTCGAGGCCCACGAGAATGTCCTGGTGCTGGCCGCCACCAACCGGCCAGACGTGCTGGACAGCGCCCTGCTCCGACCGGGGCGGTTTGACCGCAAGATCACCCTGGACCGCCCCCATAAGGAAGCGCGCACTGCGATTCTGGAGGTTCATGTGCGCAAGGTGCCATTAGCCAGTGATGTTGATCTCGGGCAACTGGCCGCGCGCACCATCGGTTTTTCAGGGGCGGATCTGAAGAATCTTGTGAATGAGGCAGCGCTCACCGCAGCCCGGGAAGAGCTGCACCAAGTGAACGCCCATTGTTTCGAGCTGGCCAGGGACAGGATCATCCTTGGCGAGGAAAGCGATACCAAGCTCAATCCGCAGGAGCGTAAGGCCGTTGCCTACCACGAATGTGGTCACGCCATCATGGCCTACTACATGCCCAACGCAGACCCACTCACCAAATTGACCATCATTCCTCACGGCATGGCCATGGGAGTGACTGAACAGACGCCCAGGGAAGATCACTACACCTACACCGAGAGCTACCTGAAGGACCGCATCAAGGTGATGCTTGGCGGTCGCTGTTCGGAAAAGCTTATCTATGGCGAGGTCAGCACTGGCGCCCAGAATGATCTCAAGGAAGCCACCACACTGATACGCAAGATGATCGGCCAATGGGGTATGAGTGAAAAGATCGGCCCCCTGGGCCTGAGCATCGGAGAGGAACATGTCTTCCTTGGCCGGGAAATGGGCCTGCCAAGGGAGTTCAGTGAAAAAATGGCCGAAATGATCGATGGGGAAATACGGTCCCAGTTGCTGGCCCTGGAGAAAACGACCCTGGACTTCCTGACTGAGCACCGCAACCAACTGGAAGCGCTGGCCAAAGCCGTCTTGAAGAACGAAACCCTGTCTGCCGAAGATGTCGAGGAAATCCTGCATAAGGAAGACGCCCGCAAGATTGCCTGAAGGGATCAACCTGGAGAACCCCGCCCTTCCACAGGCGACCTCAGCAGGCCCGGACTCGGCCTCACCATTGGCGGTAAAACACTGGAGGGGGTCGTGCTGTCCGATGGCTGGAGTGGGCTCACCGGCATCGGCATCATCCCGGTTTTCTTCAGGTTTCGAGAAGCTCTATTTAATTGGCTTAATGGGCGCGTTCAGCACCTCTAGCAC
>JAXHUV010000071.1:1574-11013 GCA_034189445.1 Pseudomonadota bacterium | reverse complement strand
GTGGTGGACGAGTATGGCGGTACTGCCGGCCTGATCACCATCGAGGACGTGCTGGAGCAGATTGTTGGCGAAATCGAGGACGAGCACGACTTCGATGAAGAGACCAACATCAAGGCCCGGGACGATGGCAGCTACGCCGTGAAAGCGATGACGCCCATTGATGATTTCAATGAGTTTTTCGAGACCGAAATGGATGAAGAGGGATTCGATACCATTGGTGGCGTGGTTCTCAAGGAATTCGGACGCCTGCCCAGACGGGGCGAATCGGTTGCATTCGGCGGTTTGTGCTTTACCATTGCCAACGCCGATAACCGCGTAATCCGCCTGCTGCAGGTAACCCGAAGTGACCAGTGATTCCACAAACCCCGGAGTGCTGACAACCCCGCTGTCCTCCAACGCCTGGCTGGGTGCAGCCGCCCTTCTGGTTGCCGGCGCGTTGCAAACCCTGACGTTTTCGCCGTTCAACCTATGGTGGCTGGGCCCGGTTTCGGTCGTTCTGATTCTCCTGATCACCTTGCCGCTGGCATCGGAAAAGCTATTCCGGGCCGGATGGCTTACTGGCCTGGGACTGTTCGGCAGTGGCGCCAGTTGGGTCTACGTCAGCATCAGCGAATACGGCAACACGGCAATCCCCATTGCCATTATGTTGACGGTGCTGTTCGTGGCGGGCCTGGCGTTGTTCCACGGCCTGGCGTTCTGGTTCTGGGGCAAGCTCGCCAAGGACAGCCCGGCCAGACGCCTGATTCTGTTTCCGGCTATCTGGATTCTTGGCGACTGGCTCCGGGGCTGGCTGCTCACCGGCTTTCCCTGGCTGTATCTGGGCACGGCACACACCGACGGCCCCCTGGCCGGGCTGGCGCCTTTGGTCGGTGTGCATGGCATCACCTTCTGGATTACCGCCACTGGCGCTGCGCTCTATGGCGGCTGGTGGCTCCTGAAGCACCTGAAACCGGCCGCTGCGGGCGTAACTCTGGTTGTCGCCCTGATCCCCTGGCTGGCTGCCCCGGCCATGAACCGTGTCGACTGGACGGATCTGAGCGAGACTCCTACCTCGTTTGCCGCCATGCAGGGCAATATTCCCCAGCAGATCAAGTGGGACCCGGAATTCCTGAAGGACCAGATCGTCGCCTATCTGGGGATGACCGAAGATCACTGGGACAGGGACCTGATTCTCTGGCCGGAAACCGCCATTCCCATCCCCCAGGACCAGGCCGGCAAGATCATCGATTACATCAGCGAGGAACTTGGCGACAACAGCACCCTGATTACCGGAATACCCTGGTACGGATTCAGCGACCGTATTGAAGATTTCACCTTCCACAACAGCATTATGGCCATCGGCAATGGCGAAGGTATCTACCACAAGCAGAAGCTGGTGCCCTTTGGCGAATATGTGCCGCTGCAAAGCCTGCTGCGGGGCCTGATTGGTTTCTTCGACCTGCCCATGAGCGATTTCAGCCGGGGGCCGGCCGGGCAGGGCCCGCTCACGGCCAATGGTGTCAAGGTGATGCCGTTTATCTGTTACGAGGTCGCCTATCCGGATTTTGTCGCCTTCAACGCCCGGGGCGCGGACCTGTTGCTCACCATCAGCAACGACGGCTGGTTTGGCGACTCCATCGGCCCGCTGCAGCATTTACAGATCGCCAGAATGCGGGCACTGGAGACTGGCCGTTACATGCTCCGTGGCACCAACAACGGAGTGACCGCAATCATCAACGAGAAGGGGCAGATCACCGGGCGCATTCCGCAGTTCAAGCGGGCAACGCTGACCGGGGAGGTATTTACCGCGACCGGGAGTACGCCGTATATGCGGACGGGGTCGTGGCCGGTGCTGACCCTGGCGGCGATTCTGATTGTGTTTGTCCGGGAGCGGGTGATACCGAAGGCCAGGGATGGAGATGGGGCCGGATGAAGGCTTTCATCCGGCCCGTCTTGCCCCCTACTCCGTCTTCCGTGGCCACCGGCTGGTCACCCGCTCGTAGTAGTGGGAGCCGCAGGCCTCACAGGGTTCCAGGTGGCTGGTGGCTGTGAGGCAGCGCATGTGCCCGCAGTTCAGGCACTGGAACATCCCGGCCGTGGCCACCTCGCCCGAGATATACTGGCCAGCTTCCTTGTTTTCCAGTTTCTGTTTAAGCTCCAGGTTGTCAACGAGGGTTTTGTCAGCAACCGAGAACAAACTGTCGGCCAACTGGTGTTCCAACAGGGCAATATCGAGCTGCAACCACTCACTGAGGCCTTCACCGGTCTCCTCGACAAAATGCAGCAGATGTTCAAGATCCCGCTGTAGGTAGGCACCGAGAAGGTTTGCTTCATCCCGGGTCATTTCCTCCAGTTCGCCCTCGAGTTCCACCGCCTTCTGGACCTCGTCCTCAATGTTCTTGAGCGATGTTTCTTCCAGGCCATGGAGACGCGTTTTTACCCGCTCCAGCATACGGTCGTAAACTTCCAGCGCTTTTCCTGAGAGATGGCTTCTTTCTGGTTGTGTCATATCGACTCCTTGAATACCGCAGTTAGGTGCAAGAGCCGCGCTGGGGGCGTTCTTGCCGGGACACGCTGTAAATACATCCCTGTACGCTTGACTGCAGCATCCATGCTGCAGACAGTCCCGGCAAAAACGCCCCCACCACGTCTCCCAAACCTCGGGAACACGCCTGTTGAATCCACTGACTTTGTTTGGGGTTCTGGCGGGTATGGCTCCCCGGGACTGTGAGCAGCAGGGATGCTGCGATCAAGCCTACACGGACGTATTCACGGCGTGTCCCGGGGGGCCATACCCGCCAGAACCTTCCCCATAGCTATAAGTCTGGCACAAGAACGGAAAATTGGCAGACTACCTGTAAAGGCGAGTGTGCGTTAGAATGTTTAGCCCGCTCCGGACGTGATTTTGATACAGGCTTTTATTTTTCCACACAAGGTAATTTTGGTAATGGCAGGAATGGACGAGCAATACAATCCCCGTGACGTAGAGCAAAATGCCCGTAATTTCTGGGAAGAGAACAAGACCTTCACTGTAATGGAAGAACCGGGCAAACCCAAGTACTACTGCCTGTCCATGTTCCCCTACCCCAGTGGCAAGCTGCACATGGGGCACGTTCGTAACTACACCATTGGCGATGTGATTTCCCGTTACCAGCGCATGCAGGGCAAGAACGTGATGCAGCCCATGGGCTGGGATGCGTTTGGCCTGCCCGCCGAGAACGCCGCCATAGCCAACAAGACGGCTCCGGCCAAGTGGACCTACGCCAACATCGAATACATGAAAAACCAGCTCAAGCAGCTGGGTTTTGGTTATGACTGGGACCGGGAGCTGGCCACCTGCAAGCCCGACTATTACCGCTGGGAGCAGTGGTTCTTCGCCCACCTGTATGAGAAAGGGCTGGTGTACAAGAAGATGGCGACGGTGAACTGGGACCCGGTGGACCAGACGGTTCTCGCCAACGAGCAGGTTGTGGATGGTCGGGGCTGGCGTTCCGGGGCACTGGTGGAGCAGAAGAAGATTCCCCAGTGGTTCATCCGCATTACCGACTATGCCGAGGAGTTGCTGAACGATCTGGATCAGCTGGAAGACTGGCCCGAGCAGGTCAAGACCATGCAACGGAACTGGATCGGCAAGTCCGTGGGTACCGAGCTGACCTTCCCGCTCAAGGACAGGGACAGTGGCCTGACGGTCTACACCACTCGCCCCGACACCCTGATGGGCGTGAGCTACATGGCGGTTGCCGCGGAGCACCCGCTGGCCAAAGAGGCGGCGCAGCGGCACCGTGACGTGGCCGAGTTTGTAGAGGAGTGCGGCAACAGCAAGGTGGCCGAGGCTGAGCTGGCCACGATGGAGAAGCGTGGTATTGATACCGGCTTCAAGGCCATTCACCCGCTGACCCAGGAAGAGATTCCGGTCTGGATCGCCAACTTTGTTCTGACTGATTACGGTACCGGCGCGCTGATGGCGGTTCCGGGCCACGACGAGCGGGACCATGAATTTGCCCGCAAGTACAAGCTGCCTATCAAGCAGGTCATCGCCGCCCGCGATGGCCGTGAGATTGATGTGCAGGAAGAGGCGCTTACCGAGAAAGGCACCCTGGTGTCTTCCGGCAAGTACAGCGGAATGAGTAGTGAAGAGGCCTTCGACGAAATCGCGAAGTACCTGGAAGACAACGGCATCGGCAAGCGCACCGTCAACTACCGCCTGCGCGACTGGGGCGTATCCCGTCAGCGTTACTGGGGCGCGCCGATCCCGATGATGACTCTGGAAGATGGCACGGAGATGCCGGTGCCCGATGACCGGCTGCCGGTTCGGCTGCCGGAAGATGTCGAGATGGACGGTGTCCAGTCTCCGATCAAGGCCGATCCGGAGTGGTGCAAGACCGAGTACAAGGGCCAGCCGGCCACCCTGGAAACCGACACCTTCGACACCTTCATGGAGTCTTCCTGGTACTACGCCCGGTTCTGCAGCCCCAATTACGACCAGGGTATGCTGGACCCGGCCGCCGCCAACTACTGGCTGCCGGTGGATCAGTACATCGGCGGCATTGAACACGCCATCCTGCACCTGCTGTACGCCCGCTTCTTCCACAAGCTGCTGCGGGATGTGGGCCTGGTAACCAGTTCCGAGCCTTTTAACCGGCTGCTCTGCCAGGGCATGGTTCTGGCCGAGACTTATTACCGCGAGGATGACAAAGGCGGCAAGATCTGGATTTCACCCGCCGACGTTACCGTTGAGCGTGACGAAAAAGGCCAGCCTGTCCGGGCCGTACACAAAGAGGATGGCAAACCGGTGGTCTCCGGCGGCGTCACCAAGATGTCCAAGTCCAAGAACAATGGTATCGATCCCCAGGCCATTATTGACCAGCATGGCGCCGATACGGTTCGCCTGTTCATGATGTTTGCCGCGCCCCCGGAACAGTCCCTGGAGTGGTCCGACAGCGGGGTTGAGGGCGCGCACCGGTTCCTCAAGCGTGTCTGGCGTCTGGTGCACGAACAGGCCGCGGCTGGCGCTGCGCCGGTTGTCGACGCGGCCGGCCTGAACGATGCCCAGAAAAACCTGCGGCGCAAGACCCATGAAACCATTGCCAAGGTCAGTGACGATATCAGCCGTCGGCTGACGTTCAATACAGCCATTGCCGCCGTGATGGAACTGCTCAACGATATTGCCAAACTCCAGGGTGACGAGCCCCAGACCCGGGCCGTCCGCCAGGAAGCCCTGGACACCGCGGTTCTCGTGCTGTCGCCGATCGTTCCGCACATCTGCCATTCTCTGTGGCAGGCGCTGGGACACCAGGAACCGGTTGTCGATGCACCCTGGCCAGAAGCCGACGCATCCGCGATGGTTCGCAGCCAGATCCAGGTGGTACTGCAGGTGAATGGCAAGGTGCGAGCCAGGGAAGATGTGCCTGCCGACATCAACCAGGCCGATCTCGAAAAGCTGGCGCTGGAGAACGACAAGGTCATGCGCTTTACCGAGGGTGCAACGGTGCGCAAGGTGATCGTGGTTCCCGGCAAGCTGGTGAACGTGGTGGCGAGCTGATATGTCCCCGCAACCTCTCCTGAAATCCGCAGGGCACTTGATATCCGCCGCTGCCCTGGCAGCACTTCTCGTGGGCTGCGGCTTCCAGTTACGAGGTGTTCCGCCGGTTTCGGCGGCCCTTGAGCCGCTGGCCGTGGACTGTTCATCACCGGTTCCCGATACACTGTGCCGGGCATTACGTGAACAGCTCAGCCTTGGTAACGTCAGCCTCGCGCCGGTTGCGGACGCCGACTATATTCTGCGACTGAAAAACTTTAAGCAGGACCGTCGCGCGACGGCCATTACTGCCCAGGCCGCGGCTGCCGAATACACGCTGCGCCACTCCGTTGACCTTGAGCTGATCAGCGCGGACCGGGTTCCCCTGATAGCCACAACACGCCTGACCACCAGCGAAAGTTACCGGTATGATGAAACCAACGTATTGGCAAGACAACGGGAAGAGGAAACCTTGCGCCAGCAAATGGATGATCGCCTTGCGCAACAGGTGATATTCCGGCTGACCCCATTGACCCCGCAGAGAATTGAAGCCATCCGGACCGAATACCGGCGTAACCAGGAAGCCGACGCCTCAGCCGCGGGCAAGCCATGAAAACCAATCCGGGACAGTTGCCCCAGCTCCTGAAAAAGGGCCTTTCCCAAGTCTATCTCGTTTCCGGGGATGAACCGCTGCTGGTCCAGGAATGTTGTGATCAGGTTCGAAAGGCCGCGAAAGACGCCGGCTTTCATGACCGCCTGACCTTCCATGCCGACCACCAACTGGACTGGAATGCCGTTGCTGAAGAATTCAGTGCCATGTCCCTGTTCGCGGAGAAACGGCGTATTGAGATTCATCTGCCAACAGGCAAGCTCGGCGACGGCCGCGCGGTACTGGAACGGGTATTGGCAAACCCTCCCGAGGACATCATCCTGCTGCTGATCAGCGCTCGCCTGGACGCGGCGGAAACCCGCCGAAAATGGTACAAGGAACTCCAGGGAAAAGGAGTGCACGTACCTGTGTGGCCCGTGGACGCCGACAAGTTCCCGGGCTGGCTCCGGCAGAGGGCCAGCAACTGCGGCCTGAGCCTGACCCAGGGCGCTCTGTCGATCATGAGTGAACGACTTGAAGGCAACCTGCTTGCCGCCAGCCAGGAACTCGACAGGCTGTCGTTGTTGGCAAACGGCAATACCATTGACGAGGAAACCGTTGAGCAGGCCGTCCAGGACAGCTCCCGGTTCAATGGCTTTGAACTGGTGACCGAGCTGATCAGCGGCCGGGCACCCCACGCTGGCAAGATGATCACCGTTCTGCAACAAGAGGGAGAAAACCCGCTGGGCCTGTTATCGGTTCTCAGCCGCGACCTGAACCTCCTGTTGGAGCTGAAGTCTTCAGCCGGTCAGTCGGAAAACCCCGCCGTCTTTTTGAAAAAACGGGGGGTGTTCCAACCCCAACGGGCCCGGGCACTGGAGCAGGCCACCCGCCGGCTGAACCGCTCTCAACTGAATGACGCCATCACCCTTTGCAGCCAGATCGACCGGGCTGCCAAGGGTTTCGATGATCTCTCCCCGTGGCATTATCTCCGGGATATGTCGGTACTTCTCTCCATACCTCGGTGACTTGCGTCAATGGGATGCAATCGGTTCATATTCAGGCTATTTTGCTACTTGACAGCTTCCCGGTTCAGACGCATTGTTGTCTGGCAAACAAATCAAGGAGGTGCCTGAAATGAGCGTTCAAGAAGAGCTCAACAAACTGTCGGAAAAAATCAAGCAATACCGGGACGAAGCCCGTGTTCAACTCCACCTGGCCCGCGAAGACGTCAAGGACGAATGGGATGACCTGGAGCAGGGCCTGGACCGGTTCCGCAACAAGATGGACCAGATTCTGCATGATGCCGAGAACGCCAGCCAGGAGGCTCGCCAAACCGCGCAAAAACTCGGCGAAGACCTGAAGAGCGGCTACCAGAATATCCGTAAAAAGCTCAAGTAAACCAACCGCGACCCGCCCAGGGTCTCAGGTTTCTGCCACTTCCTGACCACGAAAGGCCCTCACAACGAGGGCCTTTCGTGGGTTTTGCATGGGGGTGGCCGCTGCTGTTCAGGCTCCAGACCGCCAGGCAGCGATCAGAACTCTTCAGCAGTCAGCGCCATCATGGCATCGCCGCCACTGCGGATGCTTTCGGCCAGCGAAACAGTCCTTGGCAGCAGACGATCAAAGTAAAACCTCGCTGTCTTCAATTTACCGCTATAGAAACCGGAAGTATCCGCCTCGGCCTTGGGGGCAGCCGCTTTAACGATCTTCGCCCACATATAACCCAGAGCCGTCAGGCCGAACATATCCAGATAGTCGACAGACGCCGCGCCAATGGCATTCGGGTTATCGCCTGCCTGTTTGATGACATGCTCGGTCACGTCATCAAGGCGCTCTACCGCAGCGGCAAGCAGCTCAAGGAACGG
Organism: Pseudomonadota bacterium; assembly: GCA_034189445.1. Taxonomy (GTDB): domain Bacteria; phylum Pseudomonadota; class Gammaproteobacteria; order Pseudomonadales; family Oleiphilaceae; genus Marinobacter. The sequence continues at coordinate 3,059 of JAXHUV010000071.1, read as the reverse complement.
GCGCAGGTGCTCGTCACCACTGTTTTCCTCAAGGAAGTTCGCGACATCCTGGACAAACAGCTCATAGAGTTTTCCCTGGCTGCCCACCACCTTCCGGCCCATCAGGTCCAGCGCCTGGATGCCGTTGGTACCTTCGTAAATCTGGGTAATGCGGCAGTCACGAACCAGCTGCTCCTGCCCCCATTCACGGATGAAGCCGTGGCCACCAAAGACCTGCTGACCCAGGATGCAGGCTTCGAGACCCCGGTCGGTCAGGAATGCCTTGGCCACCGGTGTCAGCAGCGCCACCATGCCTTCGGCATGCTTGCGGCGCTCGTCGTCCTCGGCGTACTTGGCAATATCCAGCCATTGGGCCACGTAGGTCGAGAAAGTCCGGCCGCCTTCCACATAGCCTTTCATGGTCAACAGCATGCGACGGACATCCGGATGCACGAGGATTGGGTCTGCGGCTTTTTCCGGCTGCTGGGCACCGGTTGGCGCACGGCTCTGGATGCGGTCCAGGGCGTATTCCCGAGCGCTTTGCAGGGAGGCCTCGGCAGCGCCGACACCCTGAATGCCCACGCCCAGGCGCTCGTAGTTCATCATGGTGAACATCGCAGCCAGGCCCCTGTTCTCCTTGCCGACCAGCCAGCCCCTGGCGCCGTCGAAGTTCATGACGCAGGTCGCAGAGCCCTTGATGCCCATCTTCTTCTCGAGGGAGCCACAGCTCAGGCTGTTGCGCTCGCCCAGAGAGCCGCCATCATTCACCAGGAACTTGGGAACCAGGAACAGGGAAATACCCTTGGAACCTTTCGGTGCGTCCGGGAGTCTGGCCAGCACCAGGTGGATGATGTTCTCCGCCATGTCGTGCTCACCCCAGGTGATGAAGATCTTGGTGCCTGTAACGTTGAAAGAGCCGTCATCGTTGGGCTCGGCCCTGGTGCGGATAATACCGAGATCGGTGCCGGCATGGGGCTCGGTCAGGTCCATGGCTCCGGACCAGACGCCGGAGTACATGTTGGGCAGGTATTTTTCTTTCAGTTCCTGACTGCCGTGGGCATCCAGCGCCAGACAGGCACCCGCCGTCAGCATGGGGGCCAGGCCGAACGCCATATTGGCACCCTGCAGCATTTCCTCAAACTGGGCCACCAGGGTCTTGGGCATGCCCATGCCGCCGAACTCCGGGTTACCGCCGAGGCCGTTCCAGCCGCCTTCAACGATGGTCTGGTAGGCTTCCTTGAAGCCGTCGGGAGCGGTCACCTCACCGTCATGCCACTGGCAGCCCTGCTCGTCACCTTCGCGGTTCAGGGGCGCCAGGACACCACTGGTGATCTTGCCGGCCTCTTCAAGAATCGCGTCCGCCGTTTCCGGGTCCACATTTTCGGCAACCCCGGGCAGCGAGGCCCACAGGGCAGGGACATCAAAAACCTCATTGAGAACGAAACGCATGTCACCTAGGGGTGCTTGATAATCAGCCATCTAAAACTCTCCGAAAATTCTGTCAGT
>JAXHUV010000071.1:0-1474 GCA_034189445.1 Pseudomonadota bacterium | reverse complement strand
CAACCCCGGGCAGCGAGGCCCACAGGGCAGGGACATCAAAAACCTCATTGAGAACGAAACGCATGTCACCTAGGGGTGCTTGATAATCAGCCATCTAAAACTCTCCGAAAATTCTGTCAGTTCATGAAAAGCCCGCATCCCGGAGTCGGGATTTGTGTCACCGCACTGGATGGCGGAGACTTCACGATAGGGCATTGCCTGCAACCTTTGATGAGGCCCCGGATTCAACAGCAAGGTCTGACTGGGCCTGAACAACGGCTCCAGTGAAAGAGGGGAGAACAGGGGGAGAGAGGAAAGCACATCAGCCGGGCCCCTCTTAACGTCCTCAGCTATCAGACCATGACATCGAGAAGCGTTCCCAGTGTTTCGTCCGCGGTTTTCACCACCTGCGCGGACGCTTCAACACTGCGTTCGTATAGCTTGAGATCAACAATGGGCTCAATCAGGCCGCCCGAGCTTTCGGAGGTTCCCTGGGGGCCGTCAGTGCCGCCACGGGCAATCTTACGGGCGGCATTTTCCATGCCGACCATGCCATCCTGAATGCCCTGGATACCCACTGCGAGTGTGTTATTGATCATAACTACGCTGCCCGATGACTGTGAATTGTCTCAATTAGGCCACAGATCTGGTCAATTTTCAAACAGCCCATCGATATTCAGATAACCAGCCAGCATTTCCGGCCGCGGCTGCTCCAGCCAGGGAAGGGCACCCAGGCAGGGTGCCCCCATGTGGTTCATCAGGTAATCCAGGGTGTCCTGTTCGCAGCTCATGGGCTCAGGTTCTGGGCGGTTAACAACCCAGCCTGCCACTCCCAGCCCGTCATTTCTGATGGCTTCCGCCGTCAGCAGGGCATGATTGATACAGCCCAGGCGGAGTGAAACCACCAGAATAACCGGCATGTTCAGTTGGCGCGGAAACTCCGAGTAGGTTTCCCGATCGTTGAGAGGGACCCGCCAGCCTCCGGCACCCTCCACCAGCAGCAGGTCTGCCGGACGAATCTGTAATCCCCGGCAGAACCCGACAAGACGATCACAAGTGATGTGACGCCCTTCCTGTTCGGCGGCCACGTGAGGTGCAATGGCCGGTTCCAGCGCCACCGGGTTGATCAGCTCGTAGGCCAGTGGCTCCGTAATGGCGTTCTGCAAAATCAGGGCATCTTCGTTGCGAAGACCCTCTAACGTCCGATCGCAACCGGACGCGATGGGTTTCATTGCCAGGGTGCGTTTGCCCATGGCCCTGGCCGCGTGAAGGATGGCCGCGGATACCAGGGTTTTTCCGACCCCCGTGTCGGTGCCGGTTACAAAGAAGGAGTGCTTGGCCATTATGGTTACCTGTCAGACTTAAGGCTGGTCTAGCAGCCTGTCGGACTTAAGGCTAATCTACTGCGCCGGTGGGAAAACGGCTCATATTTCCCGGCTTTTTCGTTGCATAGAACCACTATGCGCCTCAAAACCCAGAAAATCTGCGCTCGCTT
>JAXHUV010000070.1:0-11027 GCA_034189445.1 Pseudomonadota bacterium | reverse complement strand
GTTTTCCGGTGCCGGCGAGGCAGAGGCAACCGGCATTCTGGCGGGCCTGGTGTCAGACCCCAGTCAATACCGGGTATTCATGGGTTGGCATGCCTTTTTTTTGCTGCTGGTGCTCCAGGTGTCGGCACAGGGTGTTGTCAAAGGGCTGGAGCGGGCTTCGCGGGTGGTGGTGCCGGGAACCCTGATGCTGGTGTTTGTGTTGTTTGCCCTGGCGTCCTGGCATGGCCGGCTCGACGGCGCCATCAATCACATTCTGGCCATGCATCTGGAGGATCTTTCCTGGGAGAGCCTGCAAGCGGCCCTGTTCCATGCCTTCTTCACCCTCGGTCTCGGGATGGGGGTCTGGGCGATACTTGGCTCCTACACCACGCCCCACACTCGCCTGAAGCGTTCGATTCTGGCGGTGGTGCTGATGGATACCCTGGTAGCGATTCTGGCGGGCCTGATGATCTATGCAATCGCGACAGAGGGCAATAGTTTTGACGGTGAAAGGGGCTTCAGTTTGCTGTTTGTCTCCATGCCGGTGACTCTGGCCCAGTTACCGGCAAGCCAGTTCGTGATTACTGTCGTATTCCTGATGGTGGTGTTGATTGTCTGGACCACATCGCTGTACCTGCTCGAGCCAATTGTCGGCTGGTTCCGGGAGTGGACAGGTGCGCCCAGAAGCATGTCGGTACTGCTCATCGGCCTGGCGGTATGGCTTGTGGGGCTGGCCTCTCTGCTGTCGTTTAACGCATGGGCCGAGGAGCGGGTTGGCGGAACTACCCTGTTCCGCTGGCTGGAACTGGTCACTGATGGCCTGTTGATTCCTCTGGTGGCCATCCTGATTGCGCTGTTTACCGGCTGGTGCCTGACCCGACATCTTTCCGGTACCATATTGGGAGCCTCGCCGAGGCTGTTCGCCGACATCTGGTTCTGGGTGATGCGTCTGGTGCTGCCTTTGGTGGTCGCCTGGATCGGGGTACAATATACGGCCTTTTCACTGGCCAACCTTTGCAGCAATGGCAATGCTGCGGCCTGGTGCGGGCAACCTGCCGCCCTTCTGTCAGAAGATGGTGAAGCATTATCGAAAGATCGGCCGGTTGCTGCTACAGCCGCGGAATCCGATGAGGAAGCCGTCGAGGCTGAAAAGACGGCCCCTGCGGCGGAGCAGAAACCGCCGGCAAAGGAGGGGTATGATGGCAAGTCAGGCGAAAAAAAAACCAAAACAGGACGATACCCTTTACCATAGCGTGTGATTAAGGCCGCCTTCCTTTCCAGACGTCGGCAATTCTTCACAGCGTGTTTGCAAGCAGGACAGCCGGTTCCAATGCCTCATCAGATCGACAAAACAGCTTTGGTTATGCACTCCGCCGAGCGCATGTTTCACCTGGTTAACGACATTACCCGCTACCCGGAGTTTCTACCCTGGTGCGCGGGAGCGGAGATTCACGAGCGGCAGCCGGAGCAGGTCACTGCATCCCTGGAAATTGCCAAGGGCGGAGTACGGCACACGCTCACCACCCATAATCAGTTAATGGTGCCGGAGGCGATCGAAATGAACCTGGTGGATGGTCCTTTTCGCAACCTGGCTGGCCGCTGGCATTTCAAATCCCTGGACGACAATGCCTGCAAGGTGATTCTCACTCTGGAGTTCGAGTTTTCCGGGCCGCTTTCAAGGATGACTTTCGGGCCGGTATTCAGCCAGGCGGCTAATACCATGGTGGATGCCTTTTGTCGCCGTGCTGATAAGCTGTACCGAAAGGAGGACGCATGATTCGGGTGGACGTGGCCTATGCCAGGCCTGACAGGCAGGAAGTTATACCAGTGAATGTACCGGAGGGAACCACCGCTCTGGAGGCGGCAAGGCTTTCCGGAATTACCGATATTTTCCCGGAAATCGACCCTGATACTATTGATATGGGAGTGTTCGGAAAGGTGATCAAAGACTCGGCCGTACACGAACTTCGCGAAGGCGACCGGGTAGAGCTGTATCGCCCGCTGGAGATCGATCCCAAACAGGCACGACTGAACCGGGCCAAAACGAAAAAGAGGGGGTAGCCGCCTGCCGGGCTTGAGGCTGCTCAGTAGGCCGGGGTTTCTTCGAGTAGTTGAGCTTCGTAGTAGGCGTACTGGTCATTTTCGTAGTAAACGATAATTCGCTGTTCCTGGATATCCCCGCCCTGCCTTTGGAACGTATACACATAGTATTCGCGTGAGGGATCAACTGGGTTGAGCATGAGGGGTGTTCCCATGATGGCATGCACCTGGCTGCGAGGCATGCCTTCGGTCAGCTGAGTCAGCTCCTCATCGGTAACGATATTCCCCTGCTGGACGTTGATTCTGTAAATGCCCGGGAAAACGCAACCGGATAGAACGAAAATGAGAATGAGAGCTGTGAGCTTTTGCATCGCCGGGAGAAATCCTCTATCTTGAAATCGCCTGTCAGAGGCAGTTGTGACACGGGTTAACCGTTCAATGGCGGCTTCATCATACCGGAAGCCGTGAGGCACACCAACGAGTGAATCGTAACATGTCATCCGAAAACGCCGAACTACGAAAAGTCGGTCTGAAAGTGACTCTCCCGAGAGTGAAAATCTTCAACATACTGGAGACGGCAGAGGAGCATCATTTCAGTGCCGAAGATGTATACAAGAAGCTTTTGGATCAGGGAGATGATGTGGGCCTGGCAACAGTCTACCGTGTGCTGACGCAATTTGAAGCGGCTGGGCTGGTATTGCGCCACAACTTTGAAGGCGGCCATGCCGTGTTCGAAATGGCTGGCGACGACCACCATGATCACATGGTCTGCACCCAGACCGGTGAAGTCATCGAATTCTTTGACGAAATGATTGAAGATCGCCAAAAAAAGATCGCAGAAGCGCGCGGCTATGAGATTGTGGATCACAGTCTGATTCTCTACGTCAAACCGATCAAATCCTGATTTCGGTATCTGAGAACGCCGGTATAAAAGGTCGGCGCAAAAAAAGGGGCGGGTAATTATACCCGCCCAACAGCTCTCGGGATCGAGAGGGGTAGAGGTTTCCTGCTCATGGGTCAGTGGCGGGTTGCCTGGCCCTTTGAAAACATTTCCCGGGCATGGGCGATTGTATGTTCGGTCATGTCCACGCCTCCCAGCATTCTCGCTACTTCGCTGATTCTGCCCTGGTCGTCCAGTGTCTCGATTTTCGAGAAGGTTGCAGCCTGCTCGGTAAACTTGCTGACAAACAGGTGTTGATGACACTGGGCCGCCACTTGTGGCAGATGGGTGACGCAAAGCACCTGGCCATTGCTGCCAAGAGTTCGGAGTAGTCGGCCAACCACTTCGGCGGTTCCTCCGCCAATGCCTACGTCAACTTCATCAAAGACCAGCGTGGGCGTGGTTGAGGTCTGGGCAACCACCACCTGGATGGCAAGACTGATCCGCGACAGCTCGCCGCCGGAGGCCACTTTGGCCAGTGGCCGGGCTGGCTGGCCCGGGTTGGCGCTGACCAGAAATTCAATCTCTTCCAGTCCGTGAGGCGAGGGCTCCTCGCCGTTGTTACGATTCAGATGGGTAATGAACTGCATGTTCGGCATGCTCAACTGGGTAAGCTCGGCTGCAACCCGCTGATCCAGTTCGGCGGCCGCTTTAGTGCGGGCTTTTGATAGTTTTCCGGCCAGTTCATCGAAACGTCCTTGCTGACTCTCAAGTTCTGCTTCCATCTGTTCCAGGCTGCCTTCGCCGTCGTCCAGTTCGGCCAGTTCAGCGCTCAGGCGCTGATGCAGTGCCGGTAATTCTTCCGGCGTGATCCGGTGCTTGCGGGCCATCTGGTAAATGGCGCTCAGCCGTTCTTCCACTTCCGCCAGACGAGCCGGATCGGCCTCATAGTCTTCAACGAAGTGGCGCAGGTTGTCGCCAGCCTCGCTGATCTGGATCCGGGCTTCGTTCAGCATCTGCAGGGTGTCGGCGAGTGCGGGTACATCCACTGGCAGCTGTTCCAGTTGTTGCAGTGCCTGGCGGACCAGATCGGCTGCGCTGGTTTCATCTTCGGTGCACAGCAGGGCCGCCTGGTGGCTGTTGTGCAGAACTGTGTCTGCCTGGCTTAGTTGGGCCTGCTCCTGTTCCAGTTGCCCCTGTTCGCCGTCTTCCAGCGCCAGCCGGTCCAGTTCTTCCACCTGGTAACGCAACAGTTGCAGCCTGGCCTCTGCTTTATCGGCATTCTGCCGGCGCCCGGTCAGCCGCTGGCGAATCTGATTCCAGGTTTTCCAGGCTTCCCGGGTGTCAGCTGCCAGGGCCTCAATGCCCGCAAACTCGTCCACCAGCTTGCGATGGGTGTCTTTGCGCAACAGGGACTGGTGCTGGTGTTGGCTGTGAATATCCATCAACACTCCGCCGAGTTCCCTTAGGTGATTCAGCGGGCAGGGCTGGCCATTAATGTAGGCGCGGGAGCGGCCATCCCTGCTGATGACCCGTCGCAGAATGCAGTCGTTCTCGTCATCCAGCTCGTGCTCTGCCAGCCATTGGCTGGCCACGGGGATGTCGGATACGTCAAAAGTGGCTGTGATATCGGCACGTTTGGCGCCATGGCGGACCGCGCCGGCATCCGCACGACCACCCATGGCCAGGCCCAGGGCATCCAGCACAATGGATTTACCGGCGCCGGTCTCGCCGGTCAGTGCGGTCATGCCTTTGCTAAAATGAAGCTCCACCCGTTCGGCGATGGCGTAGTTGGAAACCGTAAGTTGAGTCAGCATGCAGATAACCTCCGCGTTTTTCCTGGGACCGGCAAAAAACTGGGGATGTATACAGTTGCTGTGAATATATACAGTCTTTTTCCTGTTTGCAAGCCTGCGCGGGAGATTTTCTTCCGGGCTGCAGGCATCAATGGTTGAAACCTGAAGAGCGGGCCCCATATTCGTTCGCAACGACATTTTCCGGCTCGCTGCGGCCGGAGCCCATGTTTAACTGGCCACTGACAGCGGGCCGCCAGACTAAGCAGGAGTAGCCATGAGCACTGACGAGAACCGGAATGAGCACAAGGAACTGAACGAGGCCCTCGAGGCCGCCAAAGAGGAAGCCCAGCCCGCTGAAGGCGAGGCTGGCGACAGCGAGTCCTCCGATGCGGAGGCGCTCCAGGCACGGGTTCAGGAGTTCCAGGAGCAGGTGCTGCGCTCCCAGGCGGAGATGCAGAACGTTCGGCGCCGCGCCGAGATTGACGTGGAAAAAGCTCACAAGTTTGCCCTGGAAAAGTTCGTGAAAGAGCTGCTGCCGGTTGCCGACAGCCTGGAAAAGGCGGTCGAGAGCACCGAGGGTCACGAAGAGTCGGGTGAACTGATTACTTCCATTCGCGAAGGTGTGGAAATGACGCTCGGCCTTTTTATGTCCAGTCTTAAGAAATTCAATGTGGAGCAGATCAACCCGGTAGGCGAGCCGTTCGATCCCCAGCGTCACGAAGCCATGTCCATGGTGCCAGCGCCGGATGCTGAGCCGAACAGTGTGGTCGCCGTGGTGCAGAAAGGGTATCTACTGAATGGCCGCGTGGTGCGGCCAGCCATGGTGGTGGTCGCCAAGGCGGATGATGCACCAAAAATTGATGAGCAGGCTTGAAAAGCCGAGTAAAGCGCCAATATAGCCAGTAATAAACAGCAACAGCGGAGGCGAGACCCTCCGGGAACGCATCCAGACGAATTGGAGTGACTCAATGAGCAAGATTATCGGTATCGACCTGGGAACAACCAACTCTTGTGTGGCCATCATGGATGGCGACAAGGTAAAAGTCATCGAGAACGCCGAGGGTGATCGCACCACCCCATCCATTATCGCCTACACCGACGATGGTGAGACCCTGGTTGGCCAGTCAGCCAAGCGCCAGGCGGTAACCAACCCGAACAACACTCTTTATGCCATCAAGCGCCTGATCGGTCGCCGTTTCGAAGACGACGTGGTTCAGAAAGACATCAAGATGGTGCCCTACAAGATCGCCAAGGCGGACAACGGTGACGCCTGGGTAGAAGTGAAAGGCGAGAAGATGGCACCGCCGCAGGTTTCCGCGGAAGTCATCAAGAAGATGAAGAAAACCGCTGAAGATTACCTGGGCGAGAAAGTAACCGAAGCGGTCATTACCGTGCCGGCCTACTTTAATGACAGTCAACGTCAGGCCACCAAGGACGCGGGCAGGATTGCCGGCCTGGAAGTGAAGCGCATCATCAACGAGCCGACCGCGGCCGCGCTTGCCTATGGTCTGGACAAGAAGAGTGGCGATCGTACCGTTGCCGTTTATGACCTGGGTGGTGGTACCTTCGATATTTCCATCATCGAGATTGCCGATGTCGATGGTGAGCACCAGTTCGAGGTACTGGCCACCAACGGCGACACCTTCCTTGGTGGTGAAGATTTTGACATGAAACTGATCGAATACCTCGCCGATCAGTTCAAGAAAGACAGCGGCATCGACCTGCGCGGTGATTCGCTGGCCATGCAGCGCCTGAAAGAGGCTGCCGAAAAGGCCAAGATTGAGCTGTCCAGCAGCCAGCAGACTGACGTTAACCTGCCGTATGTCACGGCGGACGCCAGTGGTCCCAAGCACATGAATGTGAAAGTGACTCGCGCCAAGCTGGAGTCGCTGGTTGAAGAGCTGGTTGAGCGCAGTCTCGCGCCTTGCCGTACCGCGCTGAAGGATTCCGGTGCGAAGATTGGCGAAATCGACGAGGTTATCCTGGTCGGCGGTCAGACCCGTATGCCGCTGGTGCAGGAAAAAGTCAAAGAATTCTTCGGTAAGGAAGCCCGCAAGGACGTGAATCCGGACGAAGCCGTGGCAATGGGTGCTGCTATCCAGGCGGCTGTTCTGTCTGGCGACGTTAAAGACGTATTGCTGCTGGACGTAACCCCGCTGACCCTGGGTATCGAAACCATGGGCGGCGTGGCAACTCCGCTGATCGAGAAGAACACCACAATCCCGACCAAGAAGTCGCAGACCTTCTCCACAGCGGATGACAACCAGACTGCCGTGACCATTCATGTGGTTCAGGGTGAGCGCAAGCAGGCGGCGCAGAATAAGTCCCTGGGCCGTTTCGACCTGGCTGATATTCCGCCGGCACCGCGTGGTGTGCCGCAGATCGAAGTCACCTTCGATATCGACGCCAACGGCATCCTGAACGTGTCCGCCAAGGACAAGGCTACCGGCAAGGAGCAGTCCATTGTAATCAAGGCTTCCTCCGGCCTGAACGAGGATGAGATCGACAAGATGGTTCGCGATGCCGAGGCGAATGCCGAGGAAGATCGCAAGTTTGAAGAGCTGGTTCAGGTCCGTAACCAGGGTGATGCCATGGTTCACGCCGTTCGCAAGACCCTGAAGGATGCCGGTGACAAGGTCAGCGACAGCGAGAAGGAGTCTATCGAGGCTTCCATTAAAGAGCTGGAGGAGGCTCTGGCAGGTTCCGACAAGGCAGACATCGAAGCCAAGACGGAGAAGCTGACTGAAGTCTCTTCCGAGCTGGCGCAGAAGATGTATGCGGATCAGGCTGATCAGGCGCAGCAGGCCGGTGGGCAGGAAGAAGCTCAGGGCCAGCAGTCTGACGACGCAGTCGACGCTGAGTTCGAAGAAGTCAAAGACGACGACAAGCGATAAAGCTTGCGTACATCAGGTAGTTGGAAAACGCGGGGAAGTTCCCCGCGTTTTCCGCGTTTAAAAACAGGGTTTTAAAAGCATGGCCAAGCGCGATTATTACGAAATTCTCGGGATTTCCCGGGATGCGGACGAGAAGGAAATCAAGCGGGCTTACCGAAAGCTCGCCATGAAGTATCACCCCGACCGTAACCCTGACAACGCCGAAGCCGAGAATAAGTTCAAGGAGGCCAGCGAAGCCTACGAAGTTTTGGCGGAACCGTCCAAGCGGGCCGCCTATGACCAGTTCGGCCACGCGGGCATAGACGGCCAGGCCGGTGGTGGCGGATTCGGAGGTGGCGGTGCCGGCTTCTCCGATATCTTCGGCGATGTATTCGGGGACATCTTTGGTGGCGGCGGTCGCGGCCGCAACACCCGCGGTGCCGACTTGCGTTACACCCTGGAGCTGGATCTGGAAGAGGCTGTCAAAGGCAAGACTGTCCAGATCAAGATCCCGGGCCATCGCGAGTGTGAAGTGTGTGGGGGCAGCGGTGCGGAGAAAGGCTCCCGCCCGGAAACTTGCGGTACCTGCAAAGGTATGGGCCAGGTGCGCATGCAGCAGGGCTTCTTCACCGTACAGCAGGCATGCCCGACCTGTCGGGGTTCCGGCCAGGTTATCAAGAATCCGTGCAAGGCTTGCCATGGCCAGGGTCGGGTTCAGGAAGAGAAAACGCTGTCGGTGAAAGTGCCGCCCGGCGTGGACACCGGCGACCGCATTCGTCTTTCCGGCGAAGGCGAGATGGGCATCGATGGCGGTCCTCCCGGGGATCTGTATGTGCAGATCGCGGTGCGGGAACACTCCATTTTCACCCGAGATGGCCGCAACCTCTATTGCGAAGTGCCCATTAGCATCATTGATGCCTCTCTGGGTGGAGAGCTGGAGGTGCCGACGCTGGATGGCCGGGTGAAGCTGAAGATTCCGCCGGAAACCCAGACCGGCAAGCTATTCCGCCTGCGCAACAAGGGTGTCAGCCCGGTTCGTGGCGGTCCGGCCGGTGACCTACTGTGCCGCGTGACCGTGGAAACCCCGGTGAATCTCACCAAGCGCCAGAAAGAACTGCTGGAGGAATTCCAGCAAACCCTGGATGGCAGCAACGGCACAGAGCATGGCCCGAAGAAGACCTCCTGGTTTGAGGGTGTGAAGAGCTTCTTCGAGGAAATGAAATTCTGATCGGCCCGAAAAAAGGAGCGCGAGCATGAGGGTAGCAATCATCGGCGCCGCCGGGCGCATGGGAAAAGTCCTGATCGAAGCCGTTGACGGCACCGAAGGCCTGGAGCTGGGAGCCGCTGTCGTCGAGCCGGGCAGCAGCCTGATCGGTGCCGATGCTGGCGAAATGACCGGCATCGGCAAAACCGGCATAAAAATGGCGAGCAGCCTGGCCGATGTGAAGGATGATTTCGACATCCTCATCGATTTCACCTTCCCGGGCCTGACCCTGGAAAATGCCGAATTCTGCAAGGCCAATGGCAAGATGCTCGTGACCGGCACTACCGGCATGTCCGACGCCGAAAAGCAGCAACTGGCCCTGGCCGCCGAATCCACCCCGGTGGTGTTCGCGCCCAACATGAGTGTCGGCGTTAATGTTGTCCTCAACCTGCTGCGCACCGCCGCCGCGACCCTGGGTGATGACTATGATGTGGAAATCATCGAAGCCCACCACCGCCACAAGAAAGACGCGCCCTCCGGCACCGCTTTGCGCATGGGTGAAGTCGTCGCCGATGCCCTCGGACGCGACCTGAAAGAGTGTGCCGTCTATGGCCGCGAAGGCTTTACCGGCGAGCGTGCCCGCAAGGAAATCGGTTTTCAGACCATCCGAGCGGGTGACGTGGTCGGCGATCACACCGTCCTGTTCGCCACCGAGGGTGAGCGTATCGAAGTGACCCACAAGGCCAGCAGCCGGATGACGTTTGCCAAGGGGGCAATGCGTGCTGCCCTGTGGCTCAAGGGTAAGCCGGCGGGGCTTTATGATATGCAGGATGTGCTTGATCTGAAGTGAGAGTGGTTTTTGTCGGATTACGAGGCTTTGCCTCTAATCCGACCTACTGATTTCTTGCCACGGAAACCACGGAAGAACACGGAAAGAAAAAACTTAAAAGGATTAGCCGCGGACGAGACGGATAATCACGGACGAAAAGATAATATGTCTTTGTATTGTCCGTGTGAGTCCGTGTCGTCCGTGGCCATCCCACTTTTCCTTTCTTCTATATCTTTTCCGTGTCCTTCCGTGGCAAATCAATCTCCATCATGGACAAGAATCGCCAGATTTCTTACAATAAGGCGGTTTGACTGCACCAAGCGTACCTTTGCACGACGTTTCTGAAAAAGCGGGACCGAGCCAAGACTCCGTCTCGCTTTTTTGCAACCTGAATTTGCGCTTGCGTTCCTGTTCGTGACGAACCGATACGCCACTCGATGAGGATACAAGCCTTGAGCACACCAGCAATCCTTGCACTCGCAGACGGAAACCTGTTTTACGGCAGCGCCATTGGCGCCGACGGAGAGACCAGTGGTGAAGTGGTGTTCAACACCGCCATGACCGGCTACCAGGAAATCCTGACCGACCCTTCCTATTGCCGCCAGATTGTTACCCTGACTTATCCTCACATCGGCAACACCGGTGTGAACGAAGAAGACATCGAGTCGGATCGCATCCAGGCCGCCGGCCTGATTATCCGCGATTTGCCTTTGCTGGCCAGTAACTGGCGTAGCAAGGGAGCCCTGGACGCCTACCTGCGAAGCAACAAGATTGTTGGGATCGCCGAGATTGATACCCGCCGTCTTACCCGCATCCTCCGGGATAAAGGTTCCCAGAACGGTGCCGTCGTGGCGGGTGAAAATGCCACCGCCGAGCGGGCGCTGGAGCTGGCCAAAGCCTTTCCCGGCCTCAAGGGCATGGACCTGGCGAAAGAAGTCACTTGTGATCGGGTCTGGTCGTGGGGTCAGACCGAGTGGTCCCTGGGCGAGGGCTACGGAGAGCGTCAGGAAGCCAGATTCAAGGTGGTTGCCTGGGATTACGGTGTGAAACTGAACATCCTGCGCATGCTCGCGTCCCGCGGCTGCGATATCACCGTGGTGCCGGCCCAGACCCCGGCCTCCGAAGTGCTGGCGATGAATCCGGATGGTGTGTTCCTGTCCAACGGCCCGGGTGATCCGGAGCCTTGCGACTATGCCATTAAAGCCATCCAGAAAGTGCTGGAAACCGAGATTCCGGTGTTTGGTATCTGCCTGGGCCACCAGCTGCTGGCCCTGGCCAGTGGTGCCAAAACCATGAAGATGGGCCATGGCCATCATGGCGCCAATCATCCGGTACAGGATATCGCCAAGGGTACGGTCATGATTACCAGCCAGAACCACGGGTTCGCCGTGGATGAGGCAACACTGCCGGCCAATGTCGAGGCAAC
>JAXHUV010000007.1:0-25040 GCA_034189445.1 Pseudomonadota bacterium | reverse complement strand
CACCAGGCAACGCAGAACACTCTCTGCGCTCAGGCCAGTCCGCCCCACGGCGGCAACGGACGCATCGATCAAATCTGCGGCCACCAGCTCAAGAATTTCCGGGTGCCTGTCCAGAACCTCCACATGTCGACGGCGCGGAAGCAAAACCTGAGTGCCCCGGAGGTATTGACACAGCTGTTTACAGGGCGTGAGCCGGCTTTCATGGTGGCACCGGAAGGTGATTAACCGGCCTTTTTACGTAGAGGCAACTGAATAGTTACGAAAACTCCGAGTTTCTGCGGGAGAACCGTAACTGGTATTACCTGCGTGGTGACACCCGCGAAGGTCAACTCAAACCCGGGCGCAACGACCCATGCCCGTGCGGCAGCGGGAAGAAGTACAAGGCCTGTTGTCCGTAACCGAAAAAATAAAAGCTAAAGTGTCTGCGATGATGCCGATTTGCATGCCTCAGCCCTTTATTGTTTTTCCCTTCTATATACCCATATTGGGTATTTTTCCCATTCTGGGTTATTAATAGGTTTCTCAGATCGTTAGCGCAACCACCGCTCGCCTGATTTCCTCTGCTATTTCCACGAGACTTGTCACCATCGCTTCATCGACATCAATATCGCCTTCATATTCTGCCAAATTACGCTTGCGATGGGCCTGATCAAGAACCCGCCAGAGAGAGCGCGTGCACTGCGTTGTAAGACAAATCAAAGCAGCTCTCCAGGCTAAGCGCCTCCATACCTGCGTCCTTCAATCGAACGCTACCGGACTGGATGAGTCCCTGAACCTCGCTGGCATCTGCTGGCTCATGGTGCAGTTTGTGTATCCGGACCTGATTTCCCAGTGCTTCCTCATTCATCAATGCTTCCTTTCAATAATATGTACTGCCCTTCCAGGACTTTCCTCAGAAAAGGGTTATTGTTCGCTCGCCGTTTTTTAAACTCTTCTCGCTTGTAGAGTGTTGGGTTAATGGTCCGGGAAAGATTGTTCTCGGCAGCCTCCAACGCCTCGAACACTTCTTCCAGAGTAAGGGTATCTGAAACCAGCATGAGGTCGATATCGCTATCGGCATGATCCGTTTTCTTGGCTACCGAACCATACATCAGGGCCAGATCGATTCTATCGCTAATCGGCTTGAGGGCTTCGTCAACGCCTCGCAGTAGCAAAGGGCCGAAGTCGGATAACAACGCCCTGCCCTCGAAATCAGCCCGTACCGTAAAGCCGGCAAAGGGAGAAAAACGCAGGTGAGTTGGGGTAGAATCAAACATGTCGAACCTTGCTTAGCTTCTTCCGTAGCGTTATTGGTGTAACTCCCATTATATCAATGGGTTGAGCAAGGTTTGCTTTTTTATGAATCTTTCGGGTTAGGAGCGTAAATTATGTCACTGGCAGCCTGGCTGACATTCCTTGTTGCATCCGTACTGATCAGCGTTTCCCCGGGCGCCGGGGCAATCAACACCATGAGCAATGGCATGCGTTACGGTGTCCGCCGTTCGCTGCCGGCCATTATGGGGCTGCAGCTTGGTTTCGGGATACAGATTCTGCTGGTGGGTGCCGGGCTGGGTGCCATCATTGCCTCCTCGAGCATCGCCTTGTCGGTCATCAAGTTTCTGGGTGTTGCCTACCTGATCTGGCTGGGCATTTCCAAGTGGCGCGAGCCGGTAATGGAATCCATGGACGATGACCGCCAGCCCGTAAGCGGGCACAAACGGTTCTGGAATGCCGTGTTCGTGAACCTGACTAACCCCAAGGCCACGGTTTTCCTCATCGCCCTCTTTCCACAGTTTCTGGTGGCCGGAGCGCCCCATGGTCCGCAACTGATCACCATGGGCGCTACCCTGATCCTGGTGGATTGCCTGGTGATGCTCGGCTATGCGCTGCTGGCCAGCCAGCTGTTCCGGTTCATGACCACCGCCCGGCGCCAGCGGCAAATGAACCGGGTGTTTGGCGGACTGTTCGTCACCGCCGCCCTCGTCCTGGCCAGCTTCAAGCGCGCCTGATGGCAGGCTGAATCAACGCAGGATACACTCCCGGCTCAGCTTCTGGCTGAGCGTCCTGCGCTGGTGTCTGAGGGTATTCCCCCTGTCGTTGCTATAGCCCGCCCGCAATCTGGACTGAATCCGCTCCAGTTTGCTTCTGTAGGTTGCGCAGGTCTTCTCGAGCTTGGCCTTGGCCTTTTCTTTCGCGGTCATCCCGGAGCCTCCCGGACGGCTTGAGGCAAGCAGGCCTTCAACGTCTTTACGGATTCCGGACACACGCTTGCCTTGCCTGAGATTCTCCGACATCGGCAGGGTGACAGGCGCCTGCACCTGGACCTGCTTGTGAGGAATATCTTCAGGCGGATAATCCGAAAAGTGTGCCACGCCTCGGCTGTCTATCCAGGTATAGACCTCTGCATAGGCGGCAGAAACGAGAAAAAACGACAAAACGAGACCAGCCATCATCCTTGGCATACGGTTCCACTCCCTGTGGTTCAGTAGTTTGAGGGGGGCAGTATAGCGAAAAAGCCGAGGAAGCACAGCCAGGGCTCATGGTATGGATTGGTTTATGCGCCTGCGGCGGAATTATGCTTGCAACTGCCCCAAAACTTCCCGGTGGAGTCCCCATGACCGTTAGTGCGGATCTATTTGGCCGTTTCCCTGATTGGCTATCCCATACTCTGGATAATGCCAGCGCAGACCTCCCGGAGATGAAATCCCTCCTCCCCGATGGCACCCGTATCAGCCGTAAGGCTGTTGGTGTTCTGGACATTGTGCCTCCCGCTGGCCGCAGCAATCCGAAGGCCGAGGCAATCATTGTTTCTGCGGGTGTACACGGAAACGAGACAGCGCCTATTGAGGTTATGAACGGGCTGGTTTCCGAACTGATCGATGGCAAGTGGCAACTGGCTTGTCCGGTATTGCTGATTCTGGGCAATCCTCAGGCGATGGCGGCCGGACAACGGTTCATGGAAGTGAATCTGAACCGGCTGTTCGATGGCGCTCACGGGCGGAGCGAGTATAAGGGGCTGGCCGAGGCTGCGCGGGCTCAAGAGCTTGAGGCGGCTTGCCGGCAGTTTGCCATGGCCAATCCCCAGGCGATTTATCACTACGATCTGCACACGGCCATTCGCCCTTCTCATCGTGAGCGGTTTGCGCTGTACCCGTTCGTTGAGGGGCGAAGGGTTCCGGTAGACCAGTGTAATTTTCTGCTGGAGGCGGAGGTGGAAACTCTTCTGCTGCAGCATAAAGCGGGCACGACGTTTTCGTCGTTTTCCTCGTCGCGGCTAAAAGCCGAGAGCTTTACCCTGGAACTGGGTAGGGTGCGACCGTTTGGCCAGAATGATCTGGTGCGTTTCTCGAGTATCCGGAATGCGTTGCGGCGGCGGTTCCGGGGACTTTCAGCGCCGTCTCGCAAACCACCGTTTGATCACCTGACTGTGTTTGAGGTGGTGCATGAGATTCTGAATACCGGGAAGAGTTTCCGATTCCATATTCCGGATGATGTCGCTAATTTCACCGAGTATCAGCCCGGCACCGTTATCTGGGAGGATGATGAAACCAGCTACCGGGTGGGGCATTCGCCAGAGGCGATTATTTTCCCCAACCCGGATGTTCCGGTCGGACACCGAGTTGGCCTGATGGTTCGCCCGAAAACGGGGTCAGAAGAAAATGGGGTCAGATGAAAAGTTCATCTGACCCCATTTTCTTCTGACCCCAAATTGGCGCTAAAGCTGAAAATCATAGATAGAACCGAGGCCCATGATCCCGGTTAGTTCGTCCAGAGCCTTGCGGCCTTCTTCCAGCAACGTCGGATCGCCCAGCTCGTCCTGGCTGAGCTCATCCCGGTAATGGGCTTCCACCCAGGTGGCCAGACGCTCGTAGAGTTCATCGGTGAGCAGAACGCCCGGGTTGATAGCCTTGAGCTCATCGTCGTTCAGCACCACTCTCAACCGCAGGCAGGCCGGGCCGCCGCCATTACGCATGGACTGCTTAACATCGAACACCTCCACCGAGGTAATCGACCCACCGGACTTCACCAGGCTATCCAGATAACGGCTGACTGAAGCCACTTCCCGGCACTCGCCGGGTACTGCCAGGAGCATGCCATCCGGTGTATTCAGTAACTGACTGTTGAACAGGTAGGAGACCACTGCATCTTCCAGCGGCACATCGGCACGGCTGACCCGAACCGCTTCCAGCTCGGCACCGGTGAGGCGCTCCCGGATATCCGCCAGCACCTGTTTCTCATTCAGAAATGCCATCTCGTGATAGAGCAGGGTATTGCCGTTGCCCACGGCAATCACATCGTTGTGAAAAACGCCGCCATCAATGGCCTCCGGGTTCTGCTGGGCAAATACCACATGCCGATCCTTGAGGCCATGCAGCCGCGCCACTGCCTGGGATGCCTCAAGCGTCTGCCGCGCCGGGTATTTTTGCGGTGCCTGCGCCTGCTCGTTGAATGCACTCTGGCCGTACACAAAGAGCTCGACACCGGGCTCGCCATATCCGACGCACAACCGGGTATGGTTGGCGCCGCCCTCATCACCAAAGTGGCTCACCGATGGCAGCGCCGGATGGTGGGCAAAGTAGGCCTCGTCAGCAAAGATGGCTTTCAGGGACCGCCCGGTCACGGTGTGTTCGATGGAACGATGGAACTTGGCGCTCAGGTTGGCCGGGGTGAAATGCACACGGTGGTCTGAGGTATCGGCACTGGGCGACACCGTGGCCGCATTGGCCGTCCACATCGGCGACGCCGAGGAGACCGCCGCCAGTATCGACGGGCTGGATTTGGCCGCCTGCGCCAGAACACCGGCATCCGTCCCTTTAAACCCCAGGGCCCGAAGCGTCGGAATATGCGGTCGCTCATGGGGCGGCAGAATAGCCTGCACATAGCCCCGGTCCGCCAGTCGCTTCATCTTGGCAAGACCCTGCAGTGCCGCCGCTTTCGGATTGGAGGCGGAACTGACATTGGATTTGGAAGCAACGTTGCCCCAGGACAGCCCCGCGTAATTATGGGTGGGGCCAACCAGGCCATCGAAGTTTGCTTCTACCGCATGCTTCACCATGGCACTGGGTTCCGTTAATCGAAATTGAGGCCGGGTGCCAGGGAGTCTGGCAGCTCGCTCTTGCCGGCTTCCAGAGAGGCCATGGGCCAGGCGCAGTAGTCGGCGGCATAGTAGGCGCTCGGGCGATGGTTGCCGCTGGCGCCAACACCACCGAAGGGTGCCGCGCTGCTGGCGCCGGTCAGCGGTCGGTTCCAGTTCACAATACCCGCGCGGACCTCTTCCACCAGACGCTCATACAGCTTGCGGTCGTCCGTGAGAATCCCGGCAGAGAGACCGTAATGAGTGTCGTTGGCCAGCTCCAGGGCATCGTCAAAGCTTTTATAACGATAAACGGTGAGCAACGGCCCGAAGAACTCTTCGTCGGTTACTTCCAGCCCCGTGACATCGATGATACCGGGCGACAGCAGGCCGGTTCCCGACTTCAGGGATTTCATTTCCAGCAGGGCTTTGCCGCCCTTCTCCAGCAGGCTGGCCTGGGCCGCCAGGAGTTTGTCGGCCGCTTCCGCGGAAACCACGGAGCCCATGAACGGCTGCGGATCGGCGTCGAACTCGCCGACCTTGATGCGGGCGGAAACCTCCACCAGCCGGTCCAGGAAGACATCGCCCTTCTTACCCTTAGGCACCAGAAGTCGTCGTGCGCAGGTGCATCGCTGGCCGGCCGACAGAAATGCCGACTGCAGGGCATGATGCACAGCGCCATCCACATCGGCCACGCCCTGAACGATGAGCGGGTTGTTGCCGCCCATCTCCAGGGCCAGGATTTTCTCTGGCTGGCCACCAAACTGTTTGTGCAGCAGGTGCCCGACGGTTGAGCTGCCCGTAAACAACAGGCCATCAATCGACGGATGGCTGGCCAGGGATTTGCCAGTAATAGAGGCGCCCTGCACCAGGTTGATCACACCGTCCGGAATACCGGCCTTCTCCCAGAGTTTTACCGTCAACTCCGCGACCCCGGGGGTCAGCTCACTGGGCTTGAACACCACGGTGTTACCGGCCAGAAGCGCCGGAACCATGTGGCCATTCGGCAGGTGCCCCGGGAAGTTGTAGGGGCCGAACACCGCCACCACACCATGGGGCCGGTGCCTGAGCACGGCGTGGCCACCGGCCACCTCGGATCCGGATGTGCCGGTGCGGTCGTTGTAGGCTTTCACGGAAATGCCGATCTTGCCGATCATTGCCGCCACTTCTGTGCGGGATTCCCAAAGGGGCTTGCCGGTTTCCAGGCCGATCTGATGGGCCAGCTCCTCCTTGTGAGCCTCAAGCAACTCACCAAAGGCTTCGACAATGGCCTGACGTTCGGCAAAGCTCTTGCGCTGCCACTTCAAAAAAGCACGTCTCGCCTCCCGAACGGCCGCATCAACATCCTCCAGGTTGGCGCTTTCGCCATCCCATATTGTCTCACCGGTCACCGGCTGAACAGATTCGAATACCGGCCCGTGGCCCTGGAGCCAGAGCCCGTCAATAAACAGCTCACCTGTCAGTTTTGCCATTTCGATGCACCTCTTGGTATCGAGCCTCTATAGCTATGTTTGGTCAGCATCCCCGAGTCCGTCAAGGGGGCAAGACGAACCGAGTCACCAGATTCAACCTGCAACGCCTCGGCGACTTGCGGCGACAGGCTGACGGTATCCGGCCCAATGCAGTCTATGGGCAGGGTGGTTACCCGGAAGTCCCGGAAAGAGCGGTTCGACACCATCACCCGTTCATCGGCAGGCACGTCCAGGTTGACCGGCCCGCGAGTCACCATGGCGTAGCGGTTCATGCCTTCCCGTACCGTGCGGATGGTGTGAACGAAGGCTTCGACCACCGGCCCGCCATCAAAAATGTCCACCAGCCCGTTAAAGTTGAAGCCCTCGGACTGGAGCATTCGGAGCGCTGGCGCGGTATTATCGTGGACCCGGCCAATCACGGCCCGGGCGGAATCCGGCAGCATGGGCAGGTAGATCGGGTACTTGGGCATCAGTTCGGCGATAAAGGATTTATTGCCCAGGCCAGACAGCATGTCCGCCTCACTGAATTCCATATCAAAGAATTTGCTGCCCAGCGCGTCCCACAAGGGGCTTCGACCCCGGGTATCGGAGACGCCACGCATTTCCGCGAATACTTTTTCCGAGAAATGCTTGCGGAATTCATCCAGATACATGAACCGGCACCGGGAGAGCAACAGCCCGTTGCCGCCGCCCTGGTACTCATCGGACAGCAGCAGCGAGCAGATTTCGCTGGTATCGGTCATGTCATTGGACAGGTGCAGCGTGGGTGTCCGCACGTGAACACCCAGCTCCTTGGAGGCATTCACTGTGACACTCAGACGGTAGTTGTAAAACACCTCGTCCAGACCAACCCGGGCCTGAATACCGCTGATTCCGACGGTCTTTTTGCGCTGGATATCCTCAAGGGCAAACAGGTAAAGCCCCGCTTCCGGCGCGATGCGCTGGTTGAAGGTCTCGCGGGCGTGGTTGATCTTCTTCCGCAGCAGCTCACGATCCGCCGGCAGGGTGGTAAGCCCCTTTCCGGCGCTCCGGGCCATGGCGTACAGGTCATCCAGATCGTTTTCCTGTAACGGGCGAATTACCAACATGCCATCGCCTCCCTGAACCCGGCAGCTAAACGCTTTGCCATTCCGAAGCCTGTCATAGCGGCGCAATCCTTACCCGGTCGCCCGCGGTCCTGTTCAGTGTATTCCAGGTGGCAACCGGAACCTTGAGCTTGTCGTCCAGTGTCTCGGCCACCGATGTCAGGGTGCAGCGGAACTGTTCCCGCTCGCCGGCGGCAATCAGACAGGTTTCGCCCACATCCTCATTGCTGCCATGAAGTTCCTTGGGGTGGCTGGTTACCAGAGTTCTCAGGCTGTCTGTGCGCGCCTCAAGGACCGGGCCGGCGTCAAAAATGTCCAGATAACTGCCGGGCTGGAACCCTTCCCGCCGAAGCAACTCGAAGTTAGGCACGGTTATCGGGTGCGGCTGCCCCATCGCCTTCTGGGCCGCCTCGCTCAACAGCGTGACGTAAATCGGATTGGGGGGCATGAGTTCGGCTATAAAGGTCTTGCTCAGCTGGCCGGAGTACTGGTCCGCCGTCTCGAAATCCATCTCAAAGAAGTGTCGGCCAAGACTGTCCCAGAAGGGTACGCTGCCATCCTCCCGCTGCATGCCCTGGATTTCCACCGCCATGCGCGGAGTAAACCATTCCCGGTGGCTGGCAATGAACAGAATCCGGGCCCGGGACAGCAACTCGAACGCGTCGGTGTCCCGGAGTTCCGGGCGGATCGAGAACGAGCTCAGCAGGGAAACATCGGTCAGCGAGTGAGAGGGATACAGCACTTCCACCCGGCGCGACACACCCAGTTCATGGGACGCATGGATCAGGGCATCCCGCCGATAACTGTAGAAGGGCTGGCCATTGCCGGCGCGGGCATCAATACCGGCGGTGCCGGCGATGCCTCCGGTCTCGGTGTTTGCCAACACGAACAGGAACCTGGGCGGATCGTCCCCGGCGCTGATCCTGCCGGCAAAAGAAGCCAGGGATTGCTCGATCTTGTAGGCCAGGACATCGCTCTGTTTGGGCAGAGTGGAGGAGAGGCGGGCACACTGGGTGCCCGCGCTGGCGAGAATCTGGTCCAGATCATCCGGCTGAGCCGGACGCACCAGCCACATATAACCTCCTTAAGCCGTCAGTTTTTTCACCGCTGCTTCAAAACGATCGAGGGCTTCATCGATGTCCGATTCCGGGATAATCAGGGACGGCGCCAGGCGAATCACGTTCGCGCCGGCCACCAGAACCATCACCCCCTCTTCCAGGCCGGCGTTCAGGAAATCCCTGGCCTTGCCCTGCCATTTCTCCGTAAGCACACAGCCGAGCAGTAGACCAGCACCGCGAACCTCACTGAACACACCATGGCGTTCGCCGATATCCATCATACCCTTGCGGAGCCTGTCAGAGCGGGCTTTCACACCCTTGAGAATCTCCGGCTGGCTAACGGTGTCCATCACTTTCTGGGCAACCGCGCAGGCCAGTGCGTTACCGCCATAGGTGCTGCCGTGGGTACCCACACCAAGACTGGCGGCAACTTTCGCCGTGGTCAGCATGGCCGCCACCGGGAAGCCACCGCCAAGCCCCTTGGCGGTGGAGAGAATATCCGGCACGACGTCATACATCTGGTAGGCGTACAGGTGGCCGCTTCTGCCGACACCAGACTGCACTTCATCAAACACCAGCAAGGCATCGTTATCGTCGCACAACTCACGCAACCCCTGGAGGAACGCCTGATCGCCGGGCATAACACCCCCCTCACCCTGAATGGGCTCAACCACAATGGCACAGGTTTTATCTTTGGAGATCAGCTTCTTCACCGAATCCAGGTCATTAAACTCGGCGTGATGAATGCCGCCTGGTGCTGGTTCGAAACCTTCCAGGTATTTCGGCTGGCCACCAACGCTCACGGTGAACAGGGTTCGCCCGTGGAAAGAATTCTTGAACGAAATAATTTCGTTCTTCTCTTTGCCATAGTGCTCCCAGGCATAGCGACGGGCCAGCTTGAAGGCCGCCTCGTTGGCCTCGGCACCGGAATTGGCGAAGAACACGCGCTCGGCGAAGGTGAGGTCACACAGGGTCTTTGCCAGGCGCAGGGCCGGCTCGTTGGTCATTACGTTGGACAGGTGCCAGATTTTCTCGGCCTGTTCGTGCAAGGCTCCGACCAGCCCCGGATGGCAATGGCCAAGGCAGGTCACCGCGATGCCACCCTGGAGATCGATAAACTCGCGGCCTTCCTGATCCCAGATCCGGGAACCCTCCCCTCGTACCGGAATGATGGAACCGGGAGCGTAATTAGGCACCATGACTTCATCGAACAGTTCGCGGCTGACGGGTTCTTTATGCATAGATCTCTCTCGGGCAAGCGGCTAAGCAATTAATAATAGTCCAGTGGCCGCCCCACACAAGCAGGCAGGTGTGCGGACTCTTGGACCATAATACGCCACTCGGGGCATAACAACATCCGGTTCCCCGGTGGCCGGCAATTCGATTGCCCGATGCTGGCGTAATCATCGACAGGCTGCTAAACAAAAGGAATTCTGTCCGACATAAAACGGAGGTATTGAAGAAGGCCTGGAGCAGCCGTGCTGGAAACTGCAACCAAGGTCATTGACCGAAGGCGAAAATCGAAGAGCCGGAACGACAAAAGCCGTACCGGCCTTTGTCGCGCCACCCAACCCTCAGGCTGGGTGACAACAGGCTTCAGATCAAAGCAGCAGAGTACGAATATCCCCAAGAAGCTGACTGAGCACCGTTGTGAACCGTGCCGCATCAGCTCCATTCACCGCCCGGTGATCGTATGACAACGACAACGGCAGCATCAACCGGGGCTGGAATGCCTGGCCATCCCAAACCGGCTTCATCGCCGCCCTGGAAACCCCCAGAATCGCCACCTCCGGCGTATTCACAATCGGGGTAAATGCCGTGCCGCCAATACCACCCAGGCTGGTGATGGTAAAACAGGCACCCTGCATCTCTGCCGGCTTCAGCTGCTTGTCCCGGGCCTTCTGGGCCAGCTCGGCACTTTCCGCCGCCAGCTCCCACAAGCCTTTCTTGTCCACATCCCGGATCACCGGCACCATCAGACCGTGGGGCGTATCCACCGCAATCCCGATGTGAATGTAGTTCTTGCGAACCACTTCCTTGCGCTCCAGGTCCAGCGACACGTTGAACTGAGGCAGTTCCGACAGCGCCGTGGCACAGGCCTTAAGCAGGAATGGCAGCGGCGTCATCTTCACGCCCTTCTGCTCGCCGGTCGCTTTCTGGGCCTTGCGGAAATCCTCCATATCGGTGATATCCGCATCCTCGAACTGGGTGACGTGAGGCACATTCAGCCAACTACGCTGCATGTTGTTGGCCGTTGCAAACATCACCCGCGACATGGCCTCGCGCTTCACTTCACCAAACTGGCTGAAGTCCGGCAGCTTGACTCCGGGAATACCGGAGCCGGTGGCAACACCACCGCCCTGCTGGGCCTGCTTGAGGTGGCTCTTGACATAAGCCTGGACGTCGTCTTTCAGAATCCGGCTCTTGGGGCCAGAGCCCTTGATGCGGGCCAGATCAGCACCCAACTCCCGGGCCAGCTTGCGCACGGCCGGGCCGGCGTGGACCTTGGCGCCCGGCGTGGGCGGCTCATAGGTCGCACCCTGAGGCTCGGGCTCGGATTCAACGGCCGGCTTGGGCTTCTCTTCAGACGTCGGCTCAGCCTTTTCTTCCCTGGCAGGCTCTTCTGAAGCCGACTCAGCGGTTTCTTCCTCTTCGCCGCTTTCTTCCTGAACGGTCATCTCCAGCAGTTCATCACCTTCAGAAAGCTTGTCACCCTCGGACACCAGCACCTTGCCCACCTTGCCCGCATAGGGTGAGGGAATTTCCATGGTGGCCTTGTCGGATTCCACCGTTACCAGCGGGTCGTCGGCTGCAATGGTATCGCCTTCCGAGACGTTGATTTCGATAACCGGAACATTGTCGAAGCCATCCAGTGCAGGAACCTTGACGGTTTCCTTGCGGGAGCCACCAGAAGCCTTCTTCGGCGCCGGCTCGCTCTCTTCGGACTTCGCTTCCGGTTTGGCTTCGCTCTTTTCCTCGGCTTTTTCTTCCGGCTTTTCTTCGGATTCATCACTGCCGGCATCGTCGGAGTCACCGCCATCGGCGCTGGCCTCCATCATTCCGACAACATCACCTTCCTTGACCTTGTCACCGACCTTTACGGTGATCCTGGTGATCTTGCCGGCACCGGGTGACGGCAGTTCAACCGAGGCTTTGTCTGACTCAACCGTCAGAATCGGATCTTCTTCCTCAACCGAATCCCCAGCGCTGACGATGATTTCGATAACCTCGACCTCATCCGCACCGCCGAGATCCGGAACCTTGATTTCATGTTCACTCATGGCGGTCTCCTTAGCTCAGCACCGGGTTCGTTTTGTTGCGATCGATTCCGTACTTGCGCATGGCTTCGAGAACCACATCGTTCTTCACCTCACCGTCCCTGGCCAGGGCTGACAGCGCCGTGACTGTTACATAATAACGGTCCACTTCAAAGAAGCTGCGCAGTTTTTCCCGGGTGTCGCTGCGGCCGAAGCCGTCGGTACCCAGGGTCAGATAGGTTTTCGGAATGAACGCCCGGAGTTGCTCGGAGTGCAGTTTGATGTAATCGGTGGAAGAGACCACCGGCCCGGCCTGATTCTCCAGGCACTGGGTGACATAGGCCTTCCTGGACTTGTCGTCCGGATGCAAGCGATTCCATCGTTCTACGTGCTGACCCTCGCGGGCCAGCTCATTGAAACTGGTCACACTCCACACATCGGAGGCAACCCCCCAGTCATCTTTCAGCATCTGGGCCGCTGCGCGCGCCTCGTTAAGAATCGCGCCAGCACCAAGCAGCTGGACCCGCGGCGTTTTCTTGTCGCCCTTGGTTTCAACAGACTCGAACAGATACATACCCTTGATGATGCCGTCTTCACAACCCTTGGGCATTGCTGGCTGTTCGTAGTTCTCGTTTTCAATGGTCAGGTAATAGTAGACGTTCTGGTTGTCCTCGAACATTTCCTTCATACCCTTGCGGAGCACCACCGCCATTTCGTAACCGTAAGCCGGATCATAGGCCTTGCAGTTCGGAATGGTGTTGGCCAGCACATGGCTGTGGCCGTCCTGGTGCTGCAGACCCTCGCCATTCAGAGTGGTCCGGCCAGCAGTGCCACCGATCAGGAAGCCACGGGCCTGGATATCACCGGAGGCCCAGGCCAGATCGCCAACCCGCTGGAAACCGAACATCGAGTAGAAAATGTAGAACGGAATCAACGGGAAGTTGTTGGTACTGTATGACGTTGCGGCTGCCATCCATGCGGCCATGGAGCCATCCTCGTTGATACCCTCCTCAAGGATCTGACCTTTCTTGTCTTCCCGGTAGTACATGATCTGGTCACGGTCTTCCGGCACGTACTTCTGGCCCTCGGCGGTGTAGATGCCGAGCTGACGGAACATACCTTCCATGCCGAAGGTACGGGCTTCGTCGGGCACGACCGGTACCACTCGCTTACCAATGCGCTTGTCCTTGGTCAGGGCCGTCAGAATACGGACGAATGCCATGGTGGTAGAGATCTTCCGGTCGCCGGAACCATCCAGCACCGCCTTGAAGATGTCCAGATCGGGAATCTGCAGCGGCTGGCAATCCTTGCGACGCTTCGGATAGAAACCACCCAACTCCTGCCGACGTTTCTTCATGTAGACGATTTCCGGGCTATCCGGCGCTGGCCGGTAGTAGGGAACGTCCTTGAGTTCATCGTCCTTCAGCGGCACCGCGAAGCGGTCGCGGAACGACTTCAGCTGCTCGATATCCAGCTTCTTGAGAGAATGCGCGGTGTTCTGCGCCTCGCCGGCCTCACCAAATCCATAGCCCTTGATGGTGTGGGCCAAGATGACCGTCGGTCGCCCACCGTTTTTGTGGATGGCGTGGTGGTATGCCGCATAGATTTTGTACGGGTCGTGGCCACCACGGTTGAGTTTGTTGATTTCCTCGTCCGAGAGGTCTTCAACCAGCTTGGCCGTTTCCGGGTACTTACCGAAGAAATGCTTGCGGGTGTATGCAGGGCCGTTGCTTTTGTAGTTCTGCAACTCGCCATCACAGACTTCGTCCATGACATGCTGCATTTTGCCGTCCTTGTCCTTCTCGAACAGGGGATCCCAATGGCGGCCCCAGACGACTTTCAGCACACTCCATCCGGCACCCCGGAAGACACCCTCAAGCTCCTGCATGATCTTGCCATTGCCACGGACAGGGCCGTCCAGACGCTGGAGATTGCAGTTAACAACGAAAATAAGGTTGCTGAGATTTTCCCGACCGGCCATGGAAATGGAACCCAGGGTTTCCGGCTCGTCACATTCGCCATCACCGACAAAGCACCATACCTTACGGTCGCCCATTTCGATGAGTTCCCGGCTGTCCAGGTATTTCATCACATGTGCCTGGTAAATTGCCTGGATCGGGCCGAGGCCCATGGAAACCGTGGGAAACTGCCAGTAATCGGGCATCAGCCAGGGGTGCGGATAGGAAGAAAGGCCAGTACCGTCGACTTCCTCGCGATACTTGTCCAGGTCTTTTTCGTCGAACCGGCCCTCAAGGAAAGAGCGCGCATAGATCCCCGGTGAAGAATGCCCCTGGAAGTAAACCAGATCGGATTCACGGTTTTCGTCGCCGCCGTGGAAGAAGTAATTGAAGCCAACATCATAGAGCGTCGCAGCGGACGAAAACGATGAAACATGGCCACCAAGATCACCGGGGCGCTGGTTGGCGCGCATAACCATGGCCATGGCATTCCAGCGGATCAGGGAGCGGATGCGGCGCTCCATAAAGAGGTCGCCGGGCATCGGCGCCTGCCGGGACACCGGGATGCTGTTCCGGAATGGCGTGGTTATCGAATAAGGTAGCTCGGTTCCATCGCGGCTGGCCCGCTCCGAAAGCCTCTCAAGAATGTATTTGGCCCGGTCTACGCCTTCGTTCTCAAGCAGAGATTCCAGCGCATCCAGCCATTCACTGGTTTCAATGGGATCATCGTCCTGGTACATCAAACCCTCCCCTTGGCATTAAAGAGTGTAGCGCGGCCACGATCAGCAGCCTGGCGCGTTGCGGTGTCGATAAGCTGCGATGGAATGCAGTGTTTTGTTGTGGGTATTTCAACAAGCCTCTGGCCACGCCTGACAAATGTACTGGCCCCAAGCGCACAGAACCTGTGCAAAGCATAGAACAGCTCTGCCACTTTTCCTGCCCGATCATCCCCGATTTACGGGCTTTTGGCTGATCTACTGGGCCGGTGTGCCGACGAAGTGTGCGGATCAACTCACCTGTTTTCGTAGTATTTTTACTACATTCTAACCATTAAGCTCAAGTAAAGTCCTACGGAATTTCGTTCCGGAGGGACTTCTTGCGGTTACTTACGGAAGAATGACCGCTTTTGAACCTGCAGACAACCCGGCTGCGACCAATGTCGTAGCATTCTTATCACAGAAAAATTGATTACCACGCTAAACGTTCTGATCGCTACCATTTACCCCTTCATTCACTGAATTTTGCGTTCTTTATTGAATGTTTTGTCATATTTTCCTTTGTTTGCCTGACCGATAAGAACTTTTTCATTAGGCCTGAAAATAACCCCTTATTTATGTATACTCGCCTGCCTGATTTTTAACCACCGGAAAGTGGTCAGACCACTTTCCCCGCCATTGGCACCAACAGAGGGCGATCTATGAACTCCATCGTCAGCTTTCCGAACCGGATTCCCACTACGGAGTTCGAGGAACGGCGTTTCAAGGTCTACACGGACCGTCATCTCGACAAGATCGAAGTTATTCAGACTCTCCCTGAAGAGACCCTGTTTGAAATGAAGGTGGTAGCCAGCGTGCTGCCATTCCGGGTCAACGAATACGTGATCAACGAACTGATTAACTGGGACAGGGTTCCCAACGACCCGATCTACCAGCTTGTCTTCCCGCAAAAAGGTATGTTGAAAGACGAGCATTACAAGCACATGGCAAAACTGCACCGGGAGGGTGCCGGCAAGAAAGAGATCCAGGCCGTCGCCAGGGAGATCCGCGACGAACTGAACCCGCACCCGGCCGGCCAGATGGAAATGAACATGCCGCAGCTGGACGGTGAAGTGCTGGACGGCGTGCAACACAAATACCGCGAGACCGTGCTGTTTTTCCCGGCCCAGGGCCAGACCTGCCACTCCTACTGCACCTTCTGCTTTCGCTGGGCCCAGTTTGTCGGCGACAAAGACCTGAAGATGGCCGGCACCGAAGCCGAGAAGCTGCACGGTTATCTGAAAGAACACACCGAAGTGACCGACCTGCTGGTGACCGGTGGCGACCCCATGGTGATGAAGACCAGGAACCTGGCCCAGTACCTGGAGCCGCTGCTGGAACCGGAGTTCGACCACATCCAGACCATCCGCATCGGCACCAAGGCCCTGACCTTCTGGCCATACCGCTTCGTGACCGACAAGGACGCCGATGAACTGATCGAGCTGTTCACCAGGCTGGTCGACGCCGGCAAGCACGTGGCCATCATGGCCCACTACAACCACTGGCAGGAAATCACCACCGACATTGCCGAAGAGGCCATCCGCCGCATCCGCGCCACCGGTGCCGAGATCCGTGCCCAGGGCCCGCTGATCAAGCACGTTAATGACGACGCCGAGGCCTGGGCCAGACTGTGGAAGAAAGAAGTGCAGCTGGGCATCATCCCCTATTACATGTTTGTAGAGCGGGACACCGGCGCCAAGAACTACTTCGAAGTGCCATTGGCTGAAGCCTTCCACATCTATCGGGAAGCCATCAAACAGGTATCCGGCCTCGCCCGCACCGCACGCGGCCCGTCCATGAGCGCCGGTCCAGGAAAAGTGGAAGTGCAGGGCATTACCGAGATCAACGGCGAGAAGGTTTTCGTCCTGCGCTTCATCCAGGCCCGCAACCCGGACTGGGTGCAGCGCCCGTTCTTTGCCAGGTACAGCGAAACGGCCACCTGGCTGCATGAGCTGGAGCCTGCCCTTGGGGAGGAAAAGTTCTTCTTTGAGGATGAGTATGAGGCCATGAAAAAAGGTAACGGGTAAAAACGTGAACATGGGGTCAGATGAAAGCGTTCATCTGACCCCGGATTCACACTCAGTGCATCAGGGTATAGAGCTTGCGCCGATAAGTCCGCACATCCGGGTTGTTGTTACCCAGCTTGTCGAACAACTCAATCAGCGTCGTCTTGGCTACTTCGTCCTTGTATTTGCTGTCCACCCGCATCAGGCGGATCAGCAGGTCCATGGCTTCGGCGTTGTTTTCCTGTAATACGTGATGAAGCGCCAGCTGGTGCAATGCGTTCGGGTCTTTCGGGTCCTGTTCCAGGGCCATTTCAAGATCCTTGATTGGTGGCAGCTCGGCAGACTGCCTGAGGAACTTGATCCTCGCCGCCAGTTGCCTGGCCTGGTGCTGCATCTTCTCTTCCGGAGGCAAACTATCAAGTACCTGTTCAGCCGTTTCCAGGTCGCCCATTTCCGCCTTTAGCTGGGCCAGATCTATCAGCACTTTCAGGTTCTCGGGATCCTCCTGGTTGATCTGCGACAGTATGGCCAGCGCGCCTTCAACATCACCTTCCTCCCAGATCCGGTGGGCTTTTTCATAGGGATCTTCCCTGGGCGCCTCCACATGCTTGTCGAGAACCTTGCGAATTTCGTTTTCCGGCAGGGCACTGTTGAAGCCATCCACGGCCTGGCCGTTCTTCACCAGGATGACCGTGGGCAGGCTGCGAACGCCAAGGCTCGACGTAAGCTGCTCCTGCTCGTCGGCGTTCACCCTGGCCAGCATGAACGCGCCCTGGTAATCCTCAACGAGCTTCTCCAGCAGAGGCATTAACTGCTTACAGGGGGCACACCACTCAGCCCAGACATCCACCAGGATGGGCGTGCTGGCAGAGGCCTCCATAACCTTCTGCTGGAAGTTTTCCACTGTCGCATCAAAGATGTAGGAAGAGTTGCTCATGCACGGCACCTGAAAAGTCGAATGAATCGTTGCGAACTGTCAGAGACATGGGGCCAACGCCCGGAAATTCAAGCGCCAACAGTCCTGGGCCAACTCCTTGAAATTGTCGTATCTGCCGCTACATAACTAATAAGCAAGGCTCCGGGACGACTTCTCAGCAATCCTCCCGGACTGACTCACAGCGCTTTCCGGATGGATACTCGCGGCATGAATGATGAGACGCAAAACGATTCACTTGAGGAATTCGAAGAGGACGTGACCGAATACATCGGCAAGGATGAGCACAGCAAAAGCCTCGCCCTGCCTCAGCAGATGATGCCCCGGCGCATGTATGTGCTGCCGGTTTCAAACCGCCCTTTCTTCCCGGCCCAGGTGCAGCCAGTGGTAGTGAACCAGAATCCGTGGCAGGAAACCCTGAAGCGTGTCGGCGAGACCGATCACAAGGTCATGGGGATCTGCTTTGTGGCAGAACAGGAAGCGGAAGATGGCATCCCCGCCAGTGAACAACTGGAAACCGTCGGCTGTGCCGTTCGCGTGCATCATGCCCAGAATGACAGTGGCAAGGTCCAGTTTATCGCCCAGGGCCTTCAGCGCTTCCGGATTGTCCAGTGGCTGCGCCGCAAGCCGCCCTATCTGGTGGAAGTGGAGTACCCGGCAGAACCGGAAGAAGACACCGACGAGCTCAAAGCCTACACCCTGGCCATTATCAGCGCGATCAAGGAACTACTGCGTACCAACCCGCTCTACGGTGAAGAGGTAAAACAGTATCTGTCCCGGTTCGGACCGGATGACAGCTCGCCGCTGGCCGATTTCGGCGCCTCGATGACCAGTGCCCCGGGCAACGAGCTGCAGGATGTGCTGGACACTGTTCCCCTGCTCCGCCGCATGGAGAAAGTCCTGCTGCTGATGCGCAAGGAGCAGGAAGTCGCCCGGCTGCAGTCGGAAATCAGCGAAGAGGTTAACGCCAAGGTTCAGAAACATCAGCGCGAGTTCTTCCTGAAGGAACAACTCAAGGTCATCCAGCGCGAGCTGGGCATGGCCAAGGACGACAAAACCGCGGATGTGGAACGTTTCCAGCAACGCATGGCGGAGCTCAACCCGCCCGAGGCGGTTAAGGAGCGCTTCAACGATGAAATCGAAAAACTGCGGGTGCTGGAACAGGGCTCACCGGAATATGGCGTCACCCGAAATTACCTTGACTGGCTGACGCAGGTGCCCTGGGGGGTTTACTCGGAGGATCACTTCGATCTGGCCGAAGCCCGCCGGATTCTGGACCGGGATCACGACGGCCTGGACGATGTAAAAGACCGCATCATCGAGTTCCTGGCCGAAGGTACCTTCAAAGGTGAGGTCAGCGGTTCAATCCTGTTACTGGTGGGCCCGCCCGGGGTGGGAAAAACCTCCATTGGGCACTCCGTGGCGGATGCACTGGGCCGGAAATTCTACCGCTTCAGCGTGGGCGGCATGCGGGATGAGGCCGAGATCAAGGGCCACCGCCGCACCTACATCGGCGCCATGCCGGGCAAGTTTGTCCAGGCACTGAAAGATTCAAAGGTGGCGAATCCGGTGATCATGCTGGATGAAATCGACAAGATTGGTTCGTCCTTCCAGGGCGATCCGGCGTCGGCCCTGCTGGAAACCCTGGACCCGGAACAGAACCGCGACTTCCTGGACCACTACCTGGACGTCCGCATGGACCTCTCCAGGGTTTTGTTCATTTGCACCGCCAACCAACTGGACACGATTCCGCGGCCACTGCTCGACCGCATGGACGTGATCCGCCTGTCCGGGTACATCGCGGAAGAAAAGCTGGCCATCGCCAAGCACCACCTGCTGCCCAGGTTGCTGAAGCGGGCCGGGTTGCTGAAAAAGCAGTTCAATATCACCGACGCCGCCATCAAACAGGTTATTGAGGGCTATGCCCGCGAGGCCGGTGTGCGGGGCCTGGAAAAACTGCTGCACAAGATTCTGCGCAAGGGCATCGTGAAGCTGCTGGAGAGCCCGGACCAGCCGGTGAAGGTGGGTGTCGCGGATTTGCAGAGCTACCTGGGACAGCCTTCGTTCAAGAAGGAGAAATCGCTTAAAGGTACTGGCGTGGTCACCGGACTGGCCTGGACCGCCATGGGCGGGGCCACCCTGAGCATCGAGGCGTCCAGGATCCACAGCAGCCAACGTGGCTTCAAACTGACCGGACAGTTGGGGGATGTGATGAAGGAGTCCGCCGAGATCGCTTACAGCTATGTGTCCTCAAACCTCAAACGCTATAAAGGCGACCCGACCTTCTTCGATAAATCCTTCGTGCACCTGCACGTACCCGAGGGCGCCACCCCCAAGGACGGCCCCAGCGCCGGGGTCACCATGGCCACCGCGCTGCTTTCCATCGCACGCAGAGAAGCACCGCAACAGAACACCGCCATGACCGGAGAGCTCACCCTGACCGGACAGGTGCTGCCAGTAGGCGGTATTCGCGAAAAAGTGATTGCGGCGCGGCGGCAGAAAATCAACAACCTGATCCTGCCGGAAGCAAACCGGGGGGATTATGAGGAGCTTCCCGGGTATCTGAAGGAAGGCCTGGAGGTGAACTTCGCTAAGCATTACAGCGACGTGTTCCAGGTGTGCTTTGGGAATAAGCCGAGGAAAGGGTCTTCTGTGCATTAATCGTGCGGGTTTGTCGGATTACGCTTCGCTAATCCGACCTACGAATTTGAGATGGCTGATTTGTAGGTCGGATTAGACCCAACGGGTCGTAATCCGACACCACTGTTCAGGCTTTCTCTTTCCACCCGTCATCCTTCAAAACCGATCCCACAGTCAGCACCGGCGAGGCATCAATATCATCGGCATCCATCATGTTGGCCACCCGCTGCAGCGAGGCCAGAATCATGGTCTGCTCCCATTCCGCCAGGCTCTGGAATTTCTGGATAAAATCCTCCTGCAGCGGATTCGGCGCCCGGGCCAGCAACTCCGCCCCTTCATCGGTCAGGTGGGCATGCACCTTGCGCTTGTCCTGAGTGCTACGTACCCGGTACACCAGGTTTCGATGTTCCAGGCGGTCCAGAATCGTCGTTACCGTCGCCTGGCTGAGGCTGACCTTTTCCGCAATAGTGCCGATGGTCACCTCACCAAGATCCCGAATCGCTCTCATAATCAGCAACTGCGGCCCAGTCAGTCCCGCATGCTTGCTCAGGCGCTTTGAGTGCAGGTCTGTTGCCCGGATTACCCGCCTGAGAGCCACCAGCACATCTTCATAACTACTCACAACAATACTCCGATTCAGTAACGGCAATTTGTTTATACCCCTAACTATTAGAGGTCTTTATACCAAGAATTGCAAATCAATCGGGTTGAGCGCACCAACGAAGTGCACTCATTGTGACTGAAAGTCAGCCAGAAAGCTTCACGGCTAAACAAGATGCCCGCCTACGATCAGGTGCTGGATGTTCGCCGGGATGACAGAGCTTCCGGGCGCTTGGCCTCAAAAAATGAGGATGAGTAAGGCGGCACGGAAGCGTAACACCGCGCAGAGCGGCACGGAATTTGCCTTTCTCTTTCAGGCAGGCCCTAGCAAACGCCAGGCTCATCTGCTTGACAAGCAGTAAGGCCTGGTGTTTGTTTGACCCTCTGAGAATAGAAGGACAACCCTGAAATAAAACAGGACGGACTCAATGAGAACTTCAGTAAAAAAACTCGTAACCGCGGTTAGTACTTCCTTAGCTCTGATCGGTGCTGGCCACGCCGCTGCAGAAATCCGGATCGGTATTGCCGGCCCCATGACTGGCCCTGTTGCCCAGTATGGTGACATGCAGTTCTCCGGTGCGCGCATGGGCATCGAACAAATAAACGCCAATGGCGGCGTGATGGGTGAAGAGCTGGTTGCCGTGGAATACGACGACGTGTGTGATCCGAAACAAGCAGTCACAGTTGCCAACAGCCTGGTCAACGACGGCGTGCGCTTCGTGGTCGGCCACCTGTGTTCCAGTTCCACCCAGCCGGCATCCGACATCTACGAGGATGAAGGCGTGCTGATGATTACTCCGGCCTCAACCAGCCCGGAGATTACCCAGCGGGGCTATGAGCTGGTTTTCCGCACCATCGGTCTGGACAGCATGCAGGGCCCTGTGGCGGCTCGCTACATTGCCTCACAGAACCCGGAGCGCGTAGCTATTGTCCACGACAAGCAGCAATATGGCGAGGGTATTGCCACCGCCGTTCGCGACACACTGAAAGACGCAGGGGTTAACATCGCGATGTTTGAGGGTATCACCGCCGGCGCCAAGGACTTTTCCTCGCTGGTTACCAAACTCAAACAGGCTGATGTGGACTACGTCTATTATGGCGGTTACCACCCGGAACTGGGGCTGATTTTGCGCCAGGCGCGCTCGGCTGATCTGGATGCCCGCTTCATGGGCCCCGAGGGCGTTGGCAACAAGGACATCAACACCATCGCTGGCAATGCGGCCGAGGGTCTGCTGGTTACCCTGCCCCCCAGCTTCGATGAGAAAAAAGAAAACCAGGCGCTGGTGAAAGCCTTCAAAGAGAAAGGCGAGGATCCCTCCGGTCCGTTTGTTCTGCCCGCCTACACCGCTGTCCAACTGGTCGCCGAAGGCATTGAGGCGGCCGGCTCCACCGATCCGTTCGATGTTGCCGCTGCACTGCGCGAAGGCGCCTTCCAGACTCCGATCGGCACCGTTGAATACGACAAGGCCGGCGACCTGAAGTCATTCGAGTTCGTTGTCTACGAATGGCATTCAGATGGCAGTAAAACTCCGTTGAACTAAACCAGAATCGTTGACAAGCGGCAATACTGAGAGCACCTTCTCACCGCGATCCGGGAGAAGGTGTTTTTCTAGGCTCCTGTTGATCCTCCTCTACCTCCCGCCCGGACATCCCGGGCATGGGGTTTGGCAGCGAAGGGAACAGGCTTTCGGAGTTCCATAATAATGCAAGATCTCTTGTATTTCTCTCAGCAGCTGATCAACGGGCTGACCATCGGGAGCGCCTATGCCCTGATCGCCATCGGTTATACGATGGTTTACGGCATCATCGGCATGATCAACTTCGCCCATGGTGAAATCTATATGATCGGTGCCTACACGGCGCTGATTGCCATTACCGGCCTCGCCGCCCTGGGCATTGCCTGGCTGCCGGTGATACTGATCCTGGCGCTGCTCTGTGCCATGATCGTCTCCAGCGCCATGGGCTGGGCGGTGGAACGGGTGGCCTACCGGCCCGTGCGGGGGCACCACCGCCTGATCCCGCTGATCTCCGCCATCGGCATGTCCATCTTCCTGCAAAACTACGTGCACCTGGCACAGGGGTCACGGAACATTGGTTTCCCAGAGCTGATAGACGGCGGTTTCAATTTCGGCTCCGGCGATAGCTTCCAGATGTCCCTGTCTTATATGCAGATCACCATCTTCATCACCACCCTGATCTGCATGACCGCACTGTCACTGTTCATAGCCCGCTCCCGGACCGGCCGCGCCTGTCGGGCGGTATCCCAGGATCTGGGCATGGCCAGCTTATTGGGTATCGACACCAATCGGATCATCTCCACTACCTTCGTGATCGGTGCGGCCCTGGCGGCGGTCGCGGGCCTTCTCCTGGGCATGTACTACGGCTCCATTGATCCGTTGTTCGGATTTATCGCTGGTCTCAAGGCGTTCACCGCCGCTGTCCTTGGCGGTATCGGCAGCATTCCCGGCGCCATGCTGGGGGGGCTTATCCTGGGCGTTTCCGAAAGCATGACCTCGGGCTACCTCAGCGGTGAATACAAGGACGTGGTCTCTTTTGGCCTGCTGATCCTCATTCTGCTGTTCAAACCCACCGGCCTGCTCGGCAAACCGGAGGTTGAGAAGATCTGATGGCTGCCAACAATGTCAGACACGCACTCTTCTGCGCAATCATTACACTGATCATTTCCTACCCGATCATCGGCTTCAACCTGGAAGCCCAGGGCATTAACGTAACCCTGACCGGCGCCGATGCCAGCACCATTGCCATGGTGTTGCTCGCCGCGACAATCGTCTTCCTGTTCCAGCTGTTCCGGGAACACATCATGGGCGCCCTTAAAAGCATTCCGCGTCCCCTGCCTCAATCCAGCAAGGAACCCATGGCGGAAAACCGCCGGGCAAGGATTGAATCCCGAGTCCTGACTGGCATCCTGGTTTTTGCCCTGTTCTGGCCATTCTTTGTATCCCGCGGCTCAGTCGATCTGGCCACCCTGGTGCTGATCTACATCATGCTGGCCCTGGGTCTGAATGTGGTGGTTGGCCTGGCCGGCCTTCTGGATCTGGGCTACGTGGCATTCTACGCCGTGGGCGCCTATACGTTCGCCCTGCTCTCACAGTACACCGGCATTTCATTCTGGCTGGCCCTGCCCATCGGCGCCCTGTTTGCCGCTCTGTTTGGCTTGGTGCTGGGCTTTCCGGTGCTCAGGTTGCGAGGGGATTATCTGGCCATCGTCACTCTCGGGTTCGGCGAGATCATCCGGATATTGCTGAATAACTGGACGACACTGACCGGCGGCCCCAACGGCATTGGTGGCATTCCGGACCCAACCCTGTTCGGCATGGAGTTCGGCCGCCGGGTTAAAGAAGAAGGCAACACTTCCTTCCACGAAACCTTCGGCATCGCCTACAGCGGTGAACACAAGGTCATCTTCCTGTATTTAATTGCCCTGGCTCTGGCGGTGTTCACGGCCCTGGTCATCCGTCGCTTTATGCACATGCCGGTAGGCCGCGCCTGGGAAGCGCTGCGGGAGGATGAAATCGCCGCCCGCTCCCTGGGCCTGAGCCGCACCGCGGTAAAGTTGTCCGCGTTCACCATCGGCGCTTTTTTTGCCGGTTTTGCCGGCACGGTATTCGCCTCGAAACAGGGCTTCATCAGCCCGGAATCGTTTGTCTTCCTGGAATCCGCCATCATCCTGGCCATCGTGGTACTCGGCGGCATGGGCTCCCAGGTCGGCGTGGTACTGGCGGCAATCGCCGTGACCATCCTGCCGGAACTGGCCCGTGAATTCTCCGAGTACCGGATGCTGATTTTCGGCGCCGCCATGGTACTGATGATGGTCTGGCGACCCCAGGGCCTGATGCCCATGCGCCGCATTCATATTGAACTGAAAAGGCAGGAGTGACAGACGATGCTTGAAGTACGGAATCTGTCCATGCGCTTTGGCGGCCTGCTGGCGGTAGACGAAGTGTCTCTGGACGTTCAGGAACACGAAATTGTCTCCATCATCGGCCCCAACGGGGCCGGCAAAACCACCGTGTTCAACTGCATGAGCGGCTTTTACAGGCCCACCGGCGGCAAGATCCTGTTCGAGGGGCGAGAGATACAGGGCAAACCCGACTACAAAATCTCCCGACTGGGGATGGTGCGCACCTTCCAGCATGTTCGCCTGTTCAGCCAGATGACGGTGGCGGAAAACCTGCTGGTGGCACAACACCGCCACCTGAAC
>JAXHUV010000069.1:0-11040 GCA_034189445.1 Pseudomonadota bacterium | reverse complement strand
TCCCTTCAACTGATACAGAGAAACTGTCCTGATCCGGAATAGTGGCGCTAATCGAAATAGGGGCCGATGTTGTCTGGATCGTAGTTCCAGAATCGGGTGTATAAGTGGCGGTAACACTAACAACGCTTGCGACGGTTCCTGCGTTGACTCGAGTTGTTGCCCGGCCTTGCTCGTCTACCTGTGTCGCGCTTTGAGAAAGTGAAATTCCTCCGACAGTTGTGGAAAGAGCAAATGTTATTTCTTCGCCAGACGTAATTGGATTTCCACTTTTGTCCGTCAAACGAAAAGCTACTTCTGAGACGCTTGGACGAGTACTGTTGGAGTTACCGCTCAATGCAATCGAATCAGGAGTGGCACTGATGAATTCCAGTTCTCCGACTTCTGGTGCTGCCACAGTTATGTTAGCTATGGCAGATGCACCGTTCGGTAATCTGGCGGTGATTGTATCTGCACCTGCGCAACCCGCCTCATAAGTCGTAGTGAAAGACCCGGAAGTTGTTGTGATCGGTGTATCAAAAACTGCACTTTGACACAGTGACGTGATGCTGACAGACGTTTCAGCCGCGTTGTAAATACTGTTTCCCTCGGCTGCATTGACTACATTGAATTCCAGGCGGGTCGATCCACCTGCCGACAGTGACGTTGCAGAAACGTTCATTTGCCCGGATTGAAAAGAAGAATCGCTTCCTGTCCCGAGCTCCAAAGAAGCTGTTTGCTCGGCGCCACCTCCAGTTTCTCCATCAGTGGCCCCGCCCGAACCACTGGTTCCGTCGGTCCCTGCCAAGGGGGAAGAGTTTTCATCCCCCCCACAAGCCGCAAGCATAAAAACCAACGATAATGCTGATGCACGCGCAAGAATGTTCCTTGACATTATTTTGTCTCCAGTTTCCATTTACAGCAAAAGCCTTCAAATGCGCACTCCCTGCAAGGAACCGCAAGCTCAGGTGTTTTCACAGGTTTGGGTGTTAGTTTGCTGAAAATCATAGCACAGGATTCTGATCCGCAATGATGATTAGTATTCATTTATGAAAAACTTTGTAACTTTTTGCTCGGCCCGGTGGCTTGGTGATTAACCGGTCTCCTGCGGATCAACATCAATCATCCATTTGACCCCGGCGGGCCATTTTTTCTGGTCAAGCTCCTGGCAGATTCCGGTGAGTAAGCTGTTCAACTGTTTCCGGTTGCGGGCGTTGAGAACGAGTTGTGCCCGGTGTTTGTCGGCGCGGCGGGCGATCATGGCCGGCAGTGGGCCCCAGGTTTCGATGCCGGCGGTATTGGTGAGGGGCTTTATGGCGTCCAGTAGCTGCAGGCTTTTCTCCATGGTGTCGGCTTCGGCCCTGAAGATGGCCATGGCGCGGAATGGCGGGAATGGCCCTTGCTCTCGTTCTCCGAGGAGCTGGTCGGCGATCTCGAGATATCGGCCTTGGCACAGCGTTTTCAGCAACGGGTGGTCGCTGTGGCAGGTTTGCACCAGTACTCTGCCGGGTTTTGTGCCTCGGCCGGCGCGGCCGCTGACTTGCAACAGGGTCTGGATGAGTTGTTCCGGGGCCCGGAAATCCACGCTGAACAGCCCGCCATCGGCGTTGACCACCACCACGAGGGTGACGTTGGGGAAGTCGTGTCCCTTGGCCAGCATCTGGGTGCCAACCAGTACGCACGGCTTGCCGCTGTTCACTTGTGTGAGAATGCCCTGAATACTGCCTTTGCGCTGCGTGCTGTCGCGATCCACCCGCACCACAGGTGTGTCCGGGAAAACGGTGGTGAGGATGTCTTCGGTTCTTTCCGTGCCCTGTCCCACTGGTTTGAAGGCCTCGCTCTGGCATTTCGGGCAATGCTCGGTGGCCGCTGTCTGGTAGTCGCAATGGTGGCATCGCATTGCCCGGTCGCGGCGGTGGTAGGTCAGGCGGGTGTCGCAACGGGGGCATTCAACCATGTGGCCGCAGTCAAAGCACATCATGACCGGGGCAAAGCCCCGCCGGTTGACGAATACCAGTGCCTGCTCGCCCCTTGCCAGGGTCTGCTTGATGGCGTTCAGGGCGGGCCGGGACAGGCCGCCTTCCAGAGGGCGGCTGCGAATGTCCAGCAGGTTGATCACCGGTGGTGCCGCATTACCGGCACGTTCTTCAAGTTTTACCAGGTG
Source organism: Pseudomonadota bacterium (assembly GCA_034189445.1). GTDB lineage: Bacteria > Pseudomonadota > Gammaproteobacteria > Pseudomonadales > Oleiphilaceae > Marinobacter. The sequence continues at coordinate 8,900 of JAXHUV010000069.1, read as the reverse complement.
GTATTTGGTCTGCTCCGCGTTATGGACGGATTCCAGTGATGGCGTCGCCGAACCAAGAATAACGGGGCAGTTGTTCAGGTGGGCCCGGTAGACGGCCAGGTCGCGCCCGGAGTAGCGGAAACCTTCGCCCTGTTTATAGGAGCTGTCGTGTTCCTCATCGACGATGATTGTGCGCAGGTTGGTGTATGGCAGTAAAACGGCCGATCGGGTGCCTATCAGGATAACCGGTTCGCCGCTCCGGACTTTCAGCCAGGTGGTCAGGCGCTCGCCGTCGTTCAGGGCCGAGTGCCAGACCAGGATCCGCCGGCCGAAATAGTGCTGGAACCGGGCAACGGTTTGCGGCGTGAGGTTGATCTCCGGAACCAGCACCAGGGCCTGATCCCGGGCCCCGAGGTGTTGTTTCAGGTAGTGCAGGTAGATCTCGGTTTTTCCGCTGCCGGTGATGCCGTATAAAAGGAAGGCGCCAAACCCTTCGCCTGGTGCCGCCAGTTGCTCAGCCGCGGAAGCCTGGGCCCTGGACAGCTTCGGTTTCCGGGCCAGAAGCTCCGGCGCCTCATGAAGCGCCTCCGGTCGGGGCGGCGAAACAGTCTTGATCAGTTGTTTTTCCCGCAGGGCGTTAAGCTGTGCCCGGGTGAACCCGGCTTTCAGGATATCCGTTGTCGGTGCCCCGTCGCGGCGCTGGCTCAGCCAGTCGAAAAGTGCCTTCTGTTTATAGGCATTGGTGGGGAGCGTCGCGTCGCCGTTGAGTGCATGCCACCACTGTTCCGTTTTTTCTTCGGCGATACGCCCTCGTCGGAGCGCCGGGGGCAGGGCGGTGAACAGGCACTCGCCCAGGGGATGCTGGTAATAGTCGCTCGCCCAGCCAAGAAGCCTGAGGGTTTCTTCCGGTAGTGCAGGCCAGTTCTCCATTACCGCTGCCACCGGCTTGAGGTTTATTCCGGGGGGCGGCTCAACGCCGACCTGCACAACCAGGCCCGTTGCCTGCTGCCGGCCAAAGGGGATGCGCACTCTCTGGCCTGGCATCAATTTCAGGTCTTCCGGAATGAGGTAATCGAAGAGTCGACGCAGCGGACGATTCAGGGCGATGCGTGCGATCAATGGCACTGAGTGCTCCAATGGATTACGGGTGTCACGGTTTTTCCTTATCCTGTTTCAGACGGCGGCCTGCCGCGAAATCCGGGGTGGGCGAGCCTGGAAGTCAGGGGCGGTGCTTGCCTGCGGCTCTAATTGCAAGTAAGATTCGCGGTCTGTTTCCGGCAGGGCATGATTGTGCCCCGTCTTCTCAATTGATTCAAACATGCGGTGCCTGGCGCCAGGGTAGATCAGATACCCCGTGACCAGGTAGCGGCATGACCTAACGAGGTTCGCCATGAAAGAAGGTATCCACCCCAAGTACGAAGAAATTACCGCAACCTGTTCCTGCGGCAATTCATTCAAGACCCGCTCCACCTACACCCATGATCTGCATCTGGATGTGTGTTCCCAGTGTCACCCGTTCTACACCGGCAAGCAGAAAGTCATGGATACCGGTGGTCGTATCGACCGTTTCCAGAAACGTTTCGGTGGCCGTATCGGCGGCAAGAAAGGCTGATCGCGATAGCGTCGGTAAAGCGTCTTCGGGCGCTTTTTTTTGGTCTTTGGTAAGGTGTGTAGTGCTAGAATTCATACGCAAATAACCCTATTGACTGTTTTCGGAATGTTCGCTAGCTACTTGTCGTTTCGGGGCTGGCGGGCCATAATAATGTGCTCCGTTGGGCACATCTCCGGCGGTTCATTACCTTTAAACGTGACAAACGGAACAGTGGCAATGTCTCAAGATCTGAAAGAAGCAGCCCTTGAATATCACGCCAAGCCGCGGCCTGGTAAGCTGAGTGTTGAAATCACCAAGCCGACCAGGACCGCCCGCGACCTTTCCCTGGCGTATAGCCCCGGGGTTGCCGAGCCGGTCCGCGAGATCGCAAAGGACCCGGAGAACGCCTACAAATACACTGCCAAGGGCAACCTGGTAGCCGTTATCTCCGACGGTTCCGCGATTCTTGGTCTGGGTAACCTGGGCCCGCTGGCAAGCAAGCCGGTTATGGAAGGCAAGGGCGTACTGTTCAAGCGCTTTGCCGGCATTGATGTTTTCGATATTGAAGTCAATTGCGATAGCCCGCAGGCGTTTATTGAAACAGTTGAGCGTATTGCGGATACCTTCGGTGGTATCAACCTGGAAGACATCAAGGCGCCTGAGTGCTTTGAGATCGAACGCGCTCTGATCGAAAAGTGCGACGTGCCGGTATTCCACGATGACCAGCATGGTACTGCTATCGTGACAGCGGCCGGCATGATCAATGCCCTTGAGCTGCAAGGCAAAAAGATTGAACAAGCGAAGGTGGTCTGCCTGGGTGCCGGTGCGGCCGCTAACGCCTGCATGAAGCTGCTGATCAGCTGCGGTATTCGCGCTGAGAACATTTTCATGCTCGACCGCAAGGGTGTGATCCACTCTGGTCGCGATGATCTGAACCAGTACAAGGCGATGTTCGCCAATGATACCGACAAGCGTACGCTTGATGATGCCATTGACGGTGCGGATGTGTTCGTTGGCCTTTCCGGTCCGGACCTGCTGTCAGCCGGGCAGCTCAAGAAAATGGCTGCCAACCCGATTGTGTTCGCATGCTCCAATCCCGACCCGGAAATCAACCCGGAAGTTGCGCGGGCAGCTCGCAGTGACCTGATCATGGCGACCGGTCGATCCGATTATCCGAACCAGGTCAACAATGTGCTGGGCTTCCCGTTTATCTTTCGTGGAGCTCTGGACGTTCGCGCTACGGTAATCAATGAAGAGATGAAAGTGGCAGCCGTAAACGCAATCCGTGAACTGGCCAAGGAGCCGGTGCCTCGGGAGATCTGCGAGGCTTATGGTGTGGATAGCCTTGAGTTCGGGAAAGAGTACATTATTCCCAAGCCGATGGATGTCCGCCTGCTTGAAGTGGTGCCGGCAGCCGTTGCTCGCGCTGCCGTGGATTCCGGGGTTGCCCGCAAGTCATACCCCGCGCATTACCCGCTCAAGTCCATGGACGACATTATCTGAACCGTCGCTCGGGCTGACAAAAAAACCGGCCGGTGATCCCGCCGGTTTTTTTGTGCCTGCCCCTGGGGTCAGAAGATTCTCCGTGACAGGTCGCCTTCCCCGGAGTCCCCATTGCGATCACTCTCGGTTTCTGGTGGCAGCGGTGGTGGTGCGTCCTCTTCCCGGAAAACCTCGAATACGCCGTCCTCGCCGGGCCTTGCCCGCTGCCCGGTCTCGGGGTTGATCCGGATGTTAACGATGCCATTGGGGCGGGGCATAAAGGAAGACGGTGTTCCTTCGAGAGCCACTTTCATGTAGTCCAGCCAGATAGGTAGCGCGGTGCTGGCGCCAAACTCACGTCTGCCAAGCGGTGCCGGCCGGTCGAACCCGACCCAGGCGGTTGTGGCCACCTGGTGATTGAATCCAGCAAACCAGGTGTCTATCTGCTCGTTGGTGGTGCCGGTTTTACCGGCAATGTCGTCCCGGCCAAGGGCCAGTGCCCGCCTGCCAGTGCCGCGGCGAATCACGTCCCGCATCATTGAGTGCAGAATGAACACGGCGCGCTCGTCTGCCAGTCTGCGCATTACCCGAAACTCTGGCGATTCGTCGTTATTCTCTGAAGCATTCGCGACTGAGGTGGTCTCGTTTTTTTCCTTGCCTGAAGTCGTCTGCTCCGGAGCCTCGTTGCAGTTTTCGTCACACAGAATGGTTGTCGGGGCCTGATAGACGATCTCGCCGCTTACGTCACTGATGGTTTCGATCAGGTAGGGGTCAACGTCATAGCCGCCATTGGCGATAACGGCCATGCCTCTGGCCAGTTCCATGGGCGTAAGCTGTCCGCTGCCGAGCGACAGAGACAGGTTGTCTGGCATATTGTCGACCGGGATTTTCAGCTGCTTCAGGTAATCCAGGGTGTTTTGTATGCCGAGATCTCGCAGGAGTCGGATCGAGACGATGTTTCGTGAGCGATAGAGCGCTTCCCGAAGACGGGTCGGGCCATAGAACTGTCCGGAGGAGTTCTGGGGCCGCCAGGCGGTCTCCAGTTCGGAGTCATCGAATACGATCGGCGCATCGTTATAGATGGTTGCCGGCGTCATTCCGCTTTCCAGAGCGCTGAGATAGAGGAAAGGCTTGAAGGTGGAGCCCGGCTGTCTTCGGGCCTGGATGGCCCGGTTGTATTTGCTCTGGCCGAAGCTGTAGCCGCCGCTCAGCGCCTCAATGGCACCGGTTTTGGCTTCCAGTGAAATCAGCGCGCCCTCCACTCCCGGGATTTGAGCGAGTGCGACGGTCGCCAGTGCGGGCGGGGTCGATTTGTCAATCCGTGGCTCTCTGTCGTTGACGTCGGCTGCGTGCTCTGGGGAAGCAGGGGCGGGGCTTTGAACGCGCACATAGACAACGTCGCCGGGCGAAACAACATCTGAAGGTTTCTCCGGCTCTGGGCCAGTGAGGTTTTCGGTTTTGTAGCGCTTCGCCCAGGTCATGGTTTTGAAAGGCATGGTGGCGGGGCCAATGCCGCGCGCGTGGACACTCACTTCGCCGGTTTCGTCGTCAACCTCCCTGACGATCGCGGGCAGCAGGGACTCGACCCGAGGGTAGTTCAGGATCAGCCCGGACAGCTCGCTGGTGGCCAGTGTTTTCTGGTCGATCTGCCCGATTGGGCCACGGAAGCCGTGGCGTCGGTCATAGGCTTCAAGGCCCGCCCTCAGGACGTCGGTGGCAACTTGTTGTTTTTCCCCGTCAACAGTCAGAGTAACGGTGTAGCCATCGGTGTAGGCGTCCTCGCCGAACCGCCGGACCATTTCGGATCTTGCCATTTCAGCAACATAGTCGGCGTCGACTTCTGTATCCGTGCTGTTATAACTGGCGGTGATGGGGGCCGAAACCGCAAGTTTGTAGGCATCCGGGGTAATGTATCCCAGGTCGCGCATGCGCCCGAGAATCCAGTTCCGGCGACTCATCGCACGGTCCGGGTTGGCGAGCGGATTGAACGCCGAGGGCGCTTTCGGCAAGCCGGCGAGCATGGCCATCTGGGCCAGCGACAGTTCCGGGATCGGTTTGTTGTAATAAACCTGCGCGGCGGCGGCAATTCCGTATGCCCGGTTGCCTAGGTAGATCTTGTTCAGGTAGAGCTCAAGAATGCGGCTTTTATCCAGTTCACGTTCAATCTGAAGAGCCAGAAGTATCTCGTTGAACTTCCTGATAAAGGTTTTGTCCCGTGACAAAAAGTAATTTTTTGCAACCTGCATTGTGATGGTACTGCCGCCGGACTGGATCCTGCCGGTTGAGACCAGTTCGATGGCAGCCCGCGCCAGGCCTTTGATGTCGACGCCAAAGTGTTCGTAAAAGCGGGAGTCTTCAGCCGCCATGAAGGCTTGTAACTGAATTGTTGGGATCTGTTCGATTGTGATGGGTGCCCTTCTCTTTTCACCGAATTCTGCTATTAATCTCATGTCTTTGCTGTAGACCCGCAGCGGCGTCTGGAGCTTTATGTCCAGCAACTGACTGACCGGGGGAAGGCCGGGGCGAAGATAGAGATAGAAGCCTGAGGTTACGATAACGGCGACACTCAGTCCGGTAAGAAACAACCAGGCAAAAAAGCGAGATGTGCGCAACAAATGAGACATTTTTTTCTGACAATAGTTGGATATAGGTCTATCATTTGAGAAATTGCTTTAGGTAAGGAAGAGTCGCTTCACCGTCGCAATGGTTCTCGATTACGGTTCTCGATTAGAGAAGAACAGGCATTGTAGACGGAATGCTGAAGAAATTCTCGTAAATAAAAAACACATTTAAGTTACGTAACCGGGTGCATCTAACCAGGTATAGGGTGAGCGCGTGTTTGGATTAGGAAAGAAATCCAGTGCATTGCTGGGCGTGGATATAAGCTCCAGCTCGGTCAAGCTTCTGGAGCTGTCAAGGCAGGGCGACCGTTACAAGGTCGAAAGCTACGCGGTGGAGCCATTGCCGGCCAATGCCGTGGTCGAAAAGAACATTACGGACGTTGAAGCGGTGGGCGAAGTGATGAAGCGGGTAGCTTCCAAGTCCCGCTCAGGCGTAAAGCAGGTGGCAGTGGCGGTATCGGGGTCCGCGGTAATAACCAAGCTCATCCAGATGGACGGCGGCCTCAACGAATTCGAGATGGAAGATCAGATTGCCCTTGAGGCCGATCAATACATTCCTTACCCACTGGATGAAGTGGCCATCGACTTCGAGATCCAGGGCCCCTCTGAAACCAATCCCGACCAGGTGGATGTGCTTCTGGCGGCTTGCCGGAAGGAAAACGTCGACATTCGGGAAGATGCGCTTGAAATTGCCTCCCTGACAGCCAAGGTGGTTGATGTCGAAGCCTACGCCCTTGAGCGTGCCTATGCGCTGATCGAACCCCAGCTGGATTCGCAGGGCGAAGAATTGGTGGTTGCCATCGTGGATATTGGCGCGACCATGACCACGCTGAGTGTTTTGGCCGGCGGCAAGACCGTTTATACCCGCGAGCAGATTTTCGGTGGTAAACAGCTGACCGAGGAAATCCAGCGCCGTTATGGCTTGTCTAACGAAGAGGCCGGTCTTGCCAAAAAACAGGGCGGACTGCCGGATGACTACGAATCCGAAGTACTGACTCCGTTCCGGGAAGCCGTGGTGCAGCAGGTGGCCCGGGCGCTTCAGTTCTTCTTTGGTGCCAGTCAGTACAATGCTGTCGATTATGTGGTTCTGGCAGGGGGTATTGCCTCGATTCAGGGGCTGACGGAAATGGTTGAAGAAAAGACCGGAACGCCGGCCATGGTCGCGAACCCTTTTGCCGACATGGCGGTAGGGTCACGGGTCAACGCATCGGCACTGAGTAATGATGCGCCTTCCCTGATGATTGCCTGCGGCCTGGCAATGAGGAGCTTCGACTGATGGCAAAGATTAACCTCCGACCCTGGCGCGAGGAACTTCGCGCCGAGAAACAGAAGCAGTTCGTGGTCATGATTCTTGGCGCCGCGATCATCGCCGGCGGGCTGGTCTTCCTCTGGAAGTCTGATATGGATAGCCGGATCGCCTATCAGCAATCCCGAAATGCCTATATTGAGACAGCCACAAAAAAACTGGACCAGCAGATCAAGGAAATCGAGAACCTCAAGCGCAAGCGGGATGAGCTTCTTGCCCGGATGCAGGTCATCCAGGACCTTCAGGGTAAGCGCCCGGTTATTGTGCGGGTCTTTGACGAGTTGGTGAGAACATTGCCTGATGGTTTGTTCTATACGGATCTGAAGCGAACTGGTGAGCGTCTCGATATTGTCGGCATGGCCGAGTCGAATAGCCGGGTTTCCACGCTCATGCGTCAGTTAGATGAGTCCGCGTGGTTTACGGACCCCAACCTCTCCAATGTGTCTGCTGCTGATAGTCGCCGGGCCGGTTACAGCCAGTTCAATCTGTCGGTTAAACAGAAAACGCCCGAGCCCGAAGCGGAGGATAAGTAATGAGCCTCGCGGACTCTCTCAAAAGCCTTAATGAATTTGATGTCAACGATCTGGACCTTAACAATGCCGGTATCTGGCCAGCGCCGATCAAGGCAATCGTGGTACTGATTGTTTTCGGACTCATCGCCGGAGGTGGCTACTGGTTTTTTGTCAAGGATCAGTACGCCCAGCTTGAACGGGTGGAGCACACCGAGCAGGAACTGCGCAAGAAGTATGAGGAGAAAGCCTATCAGGTCGCTAATCTGGAAGTCTTCAAGGCCCAGATGGCGGAAATGGAAGAAACCTTTGGTGCTCTGGTAAGGCAGCTTCCGAGTGAGACAGAGGTGCCGGGATTGCTGGAAGACATTACCAACACAGCGCTGGGTAACGGCCTTGCACTTCAGGAAGTGAAGCTGCAGCCGGAGCAGCGCCGGGACTTCTATTCCGAGTTGCCGATCAATATCCGGGTGTCTGGCTCGTATCATGAGCTGGCCTCTTTTGTCAGCAGCGTTGCGAGCCTGCCAAGGATTGTAACGCTGCACGACCTGACCATAAAACCAACTGGCGGAGACGGAGAACGGCTTGATATGCAGGTTGTGGCTCGTACTTACCGCTACCGGGCTGGAGAATGAGCATGACAGGAAAGCATGCGGTAAAGGCCTGGCTGGGTGTTTGTCTGGTGTCTCTCCTGACAGCCTGCTCCCAGGGCAGCGGATTTTCAGATCTTGATCAGTTCATGGCCGAGACCCGGGCAAAACCGAGAGGGTATGTTGAACCCTTGCCGGAGTTCAAAGCCTACGAGGCCTTCAGTTACTCCGCGGCGGATCGCCGGGCGCCCTTTGAGCCGCCCATCGACGTGCAACTGACCATGGTGGACGAGCAGCCGGTCAGTGATGTTGAGCCGGATCTGGATCGGCCGAGGGAAGTTCTTGAGAATTTTGACCTGAAAACGCTGGAAATGGTCGGCACGCTTCAGGGTGCATCGGGTAACCTGTTCGCCCTGATTAAAGACGAGACCGGCGGAATTCACAGAGTCCGTACCGGAAATCACATGGGGCGGAATTACGGTCGCATTGTGGGTGTTAGTGAAACCCGTATCGAGCTTATTGAAATCGTTCCCAACGGCCGGGGTGGCTGGGTTGAGCGTCCTCGCTCCCTGACCCTGGAAGAGGGTACAGGCTAAACAGGCTAAGGAGCGGCTGGATGAAAGTTGAAAGAAACATGCACGTACAAAAAAGTTCAGGGTCGAGGCTAGCGATGTTCAGAAAACTCAATGTATACGTCAGCGTGATTGCTTTTGGGTTGTTATCCGGCCTGGCCAACGCGGTCACGCTGGAAGACGTGTCGTTTTCGTCGTTACCGGGCGAGCGGCTTGAAGTGACACTGCAATTTGATGGGGCGCCGCCGGA
>JAXHUV010000068.1:0-11109 GCA_034189445.1 Pseudomonadota bacterium | reverse complement strand
ACTGTCGACGGTCCAGGCCACCTGGACACTGCCAATACGCAGAATCAGCCCCGGAGCCTGACGTGGATCCGCCGTAAAACTCAACTCAAGGCCCGGCGCCAGGCCTGCCAACGCCGTTCGGATTTTTTCCTGTGTGCTGTTCGGGAGCGGCTTGCGAGTGGTCGCTATAGCCTGTTCAGCGTTGCCCGCGGCGGACACCAACTCCTTCGCCAGAGGCTTCAGCTTACCGATCACATGCAGGCCAATACGCTGTTCCAGATCCTCATCCGCCAGATCACGCAGGGCCCGGCGCAAAAGCTGGTAAAGTGTTTCGGCGCTGGCCAGGTGCAACTCGCTGATGAACCGGTCCCGCTCGGCATTCAGATGTGCCTGCCATTCCTGTTTTTCCCGTTCCAGACTCTCCCGGGTAGCGGTGAGCAGAGCGTCTTTCTCTTTTTCCGCCTGCTCACGAATCCGCTCGGCCTGCTCGGAGTTGTCGACCAGCAATGCCTGCTTCTGTTCCAGAAAATCGGCTTCGGCTGCAGCGGCCTGCTTCCGCGCTATCTCCGCCTCACCCATCCGGGTTGCGATTTCAGCCTCACGGGCATCAATGCCGTTCAGGATGGGTTTATACAGAAAACGCTTCAACAACCAGACCAGCACCAGGAAATTGCCGATCTGGGCAAGCACCGTGACCCAGTCAACGGACATGATTCAACCCGCCGCCGACTGGACGGCCTGACGTGCCTGATCCCAGAACGGATTGGCAAACAGGACAATCATCGACACCACGAAACAGTAAATGGCCGTGGACTCGATCATGGCCAGGCTGACGAACAGTGTTCGCGACAAGGTGGAAGCGGAATCCGGCTGCTGAGCAATGGCGGCCAGCGCTGCCGCGGCAGCCCGGCCCTCGCCGAGGGCCGGGCCCACCGCACCAAAAGATACCGTCAGACCGGCGGTCAGAATCGAAACCGCCGCAATCAGGGCAAAGTCACTCATTTGTCTTTCTCCTTGGTCAAAGGCTTTCCGGCGGTAGCCGTCGCCGATGAAATATAAACCGTCGCCAGGATGGCGAAAATGTAGGCCTGGATCAGACCTGTCAGCAGCCCGAGGACATCCATGACGACAGGAAAAAAGAAGGGAGCCACGCCCAACAGAATGCCTGCGATCACCGCACCGCTCATGACGTTGCCATACAGGCGTATGGCCAGGGATATACCACGCGAGAACTCGCTGATGATATTGAACGGCAGCATCACCACGGAGGGCTGAACGTAGGTTTTCAGATAACCACCGATGCCCTGCCGGGTAATACCGAACAGGGGCACGGCAATCAGGACCGATAAAGCCAGAGCCGTAGTGGTGGAAAGCGAGGCCGTCGGCGGCGTGAAGCCCGGCACAACCAGCAACAGGTTCGAAAAGGCAATAAACAGGAACAGTGTTCCGGAATAATAGAGCACATAGCGAGAGGCCCACGGGGAGATTTCCTCAATCTGGCTCTGGATGGCCGTTACAATCACTTCCAGGGTGGTGCGCCAGCGGTTCGGTGGTACGTCCGGGCGCAAATTCCGGGTAATCATGATGGAAGTGAGCGTCAGCAGGATCATGACAATCCAGGTGAAGCCCACTGTCTCATTGATAGCCAGGCCCCGGATCGTGAAAAGCGTTGCTTCATCGGGCGTCAGTTGCATCAGACCTCCTCCGGGTGCGGAATTCGTGCCAGTAAAGTCGCCAGGTAGCGCACCAGAAAAAACGCCGCCCCGTAGCCTGCGAAAGCCCATGGCGAGGTCGCGCGCCCTGTCACCAACCAGCCCACCGCCAGCAGCAGTCCGATGCGCACCACAGCACTGGGCAGAAGTACGGCTGATGGTCTGGCAGAGCCCAGAGCAAAACGCACACTCGCTGCCAGTCCCGCGAAATAGAGGATGCTCACAGCCACGCCGGCACCAAAGCCCCAAAGCACGTCCGGCCAGTCAATGATCATCATGGTCCTGCTCCTCCTCTTCCCTGCTTTCCCTTCCGATCCAGCCCCAGGCAATGAAACCACCCACAGTCACGCCACCCAGAATCAGGGCAAGCACCCAGGGGAAATCCTGGGGCAGGGTGCGATCCAGCCAAAGCCCGAGAAAGGCACCGCCAGTGGTCGGAACCGCAATGGACCATCCGATCATCCCGAAGGTACCCAGACCGCGCAGCGGGCTCACGCCCGGATTTTCGCGGGTCTTTTTCAGGCGCCGGGCGCGACGTCCGATATCATCCTCCGGTGTTCCTCGTTGCGGATTCATGGCTTGGGCCGTTGCAGGTCGGCAAACCGGCGCACCATACCAGCCTCCAGTCTGGACAAGGCGGACCGTGCCACTCGTTCGTCTTCATCCACCTCAATAAAGTCCTTACGGACACTCTCCTGCAGGGTATCCAGATCCTTGCCCGGAGCACCGCGCCGGACCGCGATGTCCACCTTGTGGCCTTTTTTCACCAGAATACCCTCGTCGATGCCGAAAATCTGCTCGCGGCCATCCTCCAGAGTCAGAATCAGCACCGACGGAACCAGCGAGGTGACGAAATCAATGTGATTGGGCAGCATTCCAAAGGCCCCGTTTTCGGCCACGGCGAACAGCTTGCGGGCCTTGCCCTGATAGAGCATCCGGGTCGGCAGCCGGAGGCAGACCTCCATCGCTTCAGCCAGGGTCATGCCACCGCCTCAGGCAGTGCGCCTATCATGTAGTACTCACTCTCATTCTGATCGAATTCAGTCTGCTCAAGAATCGCTTCGCAACCATTGAGCGTCTCGTCGATGGTCACGCGTTTGCCTTCGGTACCGGTAAAAGCGGCTGTGGTGAAAAACGGCTGAGTCAGGAATCGCTCGAGCCGGCGGGCACGGGCAACGGTGAGTCGGTCGGCCGCCGAGAGCTCCTCAATGCCCAGCATGGCGATGATGTCGCGCAGCTCCTCGTATTCAGCCAGGGTTCTGCGAACCGCCCGGGAAATATCGTAATGCCTCTGCCCGACCACTGACGGCGTCAGCATGACCGATGAGGACGCCAGGGGATCGATGGCCGGGTACAGACCTTCGCTGGCGCGCTTCCGTGACAGCACCACCGAACCGGACAGGTGGGAAAAAATATGGGCAGCGGCGGGATCGGTGAAGTCGTCGGCGGGCACATAAACCGCCTGAACCGAGGTGATGGCGGCACGGCGGGTTGAGGTGATTCGCTCCTCCAGCTCAGCCAGTTCAGTGGCCAGTGTCGGCTGATAGCCCACCCGGGAAGGCATACGACCGAGCAGTCCGGAGACTTCCGAACCGGCCTGGACAAAGCGGAAAATGTTATCGATCAACAAGAGCACATCCCGATGCTGTTCGTCGCGAAAATATTCCGCCATGGTCAACGCGGTCTTGCCGATCAGGAACCGGACCCCCGGAACCTCGTTCATCTGCCCGAACAGCATGGCGGTGTTTTCGAGCACACCGGCCTCACCCATTTCCCGATAGAGCTCTTCCGCTTCCCGGGACCGCTCACCAATGCCACAAAACAGGCTGACGCCCTTGTGCTGCTGCACGGTGTTGTTGATCAGTTCGGTAATCAGCACCGTCTTGCCGACACCGGCGCCGCCGAACAGACCGGTTTTGCCACCCCGCTCGATAGGGGACAAAAGATCAATGGCCTTGATACCGGTTTCCAGAATCTGGCTTCTGACCACACGGTCTTCCAGCAGGGGCGGAAGCTGATGAATGGCCCTGCGTTCGCTGGTGGCCGGTGCCGGTTTGTTATCCACGGGCGCACCAAATACATTCAGCATCCGGCCCAGAATGGCATCACCCACCGGTACAGTGATCGATGAACCGGTCGCCCGAACCGGCATGCCCAACCCCAGCCCTTTCACCGGAGCCAGCGCCATGCACCGGACCACGCCCCTATCCTCCAGGGCGGCCACCTCAAGCGCGATCCTGCCGGCGTACAGCAGCTCGCGAATGCGCGGCACCGGGTCCGGAAACCGCACACTCACCACGCCACCACGGATGGCAACGACGATACCTGTACCGGCATCTTTGGAGGTGTCCGGGGATTCATTCTGGCTCATAACAAGGGCCTTTTACCCGGCCGACACGCGAGTGCCCGCCGATCCTTCAGGTATGATCGGCGCGGCTACCGGAATCATCAGGCCGGAAAATTAGTGTAAGCAATGGGGAGTCGCGCAGCGAGGTCGGTTTCGGGATTTTCTGGCAACTTTTCGTCTTCATTCACGATGCGTCTCCTTTCCTTAATGAATGGCATTGTGCAGACGGGTTCCGTTGGAGAACCTCAAGAGGCAGAACACACCCTCAGTGACCGCGCGCCACTGGCTCGGATCTGCATGGCTACAGCATAGTTCATGAAGTGAGATCCGGAGTTGAGATAGCGCAATTTTTACCCGACCACAAAAAAGCCCCGGGGGAGGAGTGGCTTCCACCCGGGGCAAGAATGGCACCCGCCGGCTATGAGAAGCGGGTAACCGCCATGCAAGGTCTTACCACCTGGCTGTCAGAGCGGCACGCAGAGTGCGGCCAGGCTCATTGACTCTTACGGCTTCCGGGTTAAATGGATCCGTGTTGGCCCGGCTAACGTGCGGCGCCCAGGTGTTATCAAACAGGTTATCCACTGCCCAACTGACACTCAGATAATCCGCGAGCGGGTGGCTTCCGGACAGGTTCAGCACACCGTAGCCCGGTGAAGGGCCGGGATCCTGCCCGGACTCAAGATCCACGCGGTCCTGGCGGCGGGCCAGCACCCACTCCAATTCAAGGGCATGGCCCCTATGCCGCCAGCCAAGGGTCTGAATAAACTGCACCGGCGGAATCTGCGACAGGGGCTTGTTGTGGTCCCGGTTTTCACCCCGCACAGAGGCCAGACTGCTGTTGGTACTCCAGGTGCCGTTGCGCCATCCAAGTTGCCCTTCAACACCATACAGCCGCGCATCGATATTGCGGTAAACACTGACCTGATCCGCATTCCGGGTACGCTGGACAAAGTCATCCACCTGATCCACCCACACGGTCGGTCGCCAGTGCCAGCCGTTGTTCTGGCCGGGCATTGCCAATTCCAGCTTGTGGTGCTTTTCTGAATCGAGAGCTGGATTGCCCACCCAGCGCTTTGCAGGGTCCATGTTGTTCCAGCTGGCTATGTAGCGTTCAGTCACGCCCGGGCTGCGGACACTGCGGCTGGCGGTAACCACCAGTGACTGGATCGGAGAAAACCGCCAGTCGTTGCTGATAAAGCCGCTGAAATTATCATCGGCAACATCGGTGTTGGTGGTGCCGTAGATCGTCTGATAGGCGTCGGCCGCGGACATGGCCATCATGCCACTGCCAAATACCTTGTCAGCTGCCCCAGCAGACATTTCCACACGGTCATAACGCACACCACCGCCGAGCTTCAACTCTGGGGTTACCCGGTAGAAGCGCTCAGCGAACAGGCCAAAACGGTCGCGATCCACGTCGGGCCAGAGTACGGAGGTCAGCACATCAAGATTCGCTCCGCCGAACCGTTCGGCGTGCCAGTTATTGGTCTCGACATCCGCACCGATGGCCCAGTCTGTTCTGGCATCCGGGCTCTGATCCAGGGTCAGGCGAAGGCCCCGGGTTTCGGTTTCGGAGTCCGTCAGCATGTTCATCATGGACTCACGGAGACTGAAGTTATCCATGATGTGATCAACATCGGCCTCCCAGGCCAGCAGGTTCCAGTTGCCATTGGCCACGGGCGAGCCGAGCTCCAGGCGCATGATGTCGGTATCGGTTTTCGGGGCATCCATGCCGGAGCCGGCGTATTTCACATCCCGCTCTTCCTGCCGGCTCACCAGCCCCTTGATATAGAAACCATTATCCGCCTTCCAGGCCGCATCCAGGCGAGCCTCCGAGTTCTCATAGGCGCTGCGGACCTCGTTGCCGTCACCGTCCTCGTAGTCATCCGCCTCGTCGTACCCACCTGCCAGCCGAAACCATGCTGTCTCGCTGCCGACTGCAACACTGCCGTTCGCAAGTTTGCCATTGCCGTTGTCTGCACCGCCAACAGTCAGGTGACCCGTGGTGCCTGAACCGTCAAGGACCGGCGCCGCAGTGGTGGCGACCACCTGGCCACCGGTAATCGGGCCCCAGCGCAGGGTCTGGTTGCTGGTCCGTACCTCCAGCAACGGAGCCAACGCCGAGCTCAGACGACTGGTCGGCGGATCCATCCGGTTTGGGCAGGCCCCTTCAACGCGGATACCGTCCAGAAGCACATCCACCCGCTCCCGGCTCTGCCCCCGGATTATCGGCTCCAGCCCCCGACCGCCCATGCGGGACAGGGACACCGAAGGATCACCAGACAGACGCGCTACCGGCTCACGGGCTAATGCGGCCTTGTTCAGCCGGGCGATTTCCGAGGATTGCCCGTCCGTTACCCGGATAAGCATCTGTTCCGCTTGCTCAGGTTCGGCCTGAATATACGGAGTCAAGGCACAACCGGCCACGCCAAGGCCGATACACCGAACCAAGTGTTTGATAGGCATCTGTCAGGAATCCTTAATGTTGCAAAAGTCTTCAGTGGGATCTCGTTCACAGGCCGTGAGTCTATAACGCCACGGGCACCATGGCCTGGGACACAATGCCGCAGCCAATGAGAGGTATTGCCACGTGAGAATACCGCCCGCCCGGTGAGCTACTTGCTCTGACAAACATCTTTGTGGTGAAATCGCTACCCTTTTCTCTTCACATCTATTTTTTGTGATATTTAATACGCATATTCCGGGGGAGCTCCAAAGGCATGACTGCAAAACTTGACGAAAAACTGGAACCGATCTTCCAGGACGTACTACACCGCAACCCGGGCGAGAGCGAATTCCATCAGGCCGTTCACGAGGTGCTTGAGACCCTCGGCCCCGTTCTCGTGAAATACCCGGAGTTCGCCGACAAAAAAATCATCCAGCGCATCTGTGAGCCCGAGCGGCAGATCATCTTCCGGGTGCCATGGCAGGACGACAACGGTGAGATCCATATCAACCGGGCGTTCCGTGTCGAATTCAACAGTGCCCTCGGGCCCTACAAGGGTGGCATGCGTTTCCACCCTTCTGTTTACCTTGGCATTATCAAATTCCTGGGCTTCGAGCAGATTTTCAAGAATGCGCTGACCGGCCTCCCCATCGGCGGTGGCAAAGGGGGCAGCGACTTTGACCCGAAAGGGCGTTCTGATGACGAAATCATGCGTTTTTGTCAAAGCCTGATCACAGAACTGTATCGTCACCTGGGCGAATACACAGACGTACCAGCGGGTGATATTGGGGTCGGTGGTCGTGAAATTGGCTACATGTTTGGCCAGTACAAACGCATCACCAACCGTTATGAGTCCGGTGTATTCACAGGCAAGGGCCTGGACTGGGGTGGCAGCCGCGCCCGCACCGAGGCAACCGGCTATGGCACCGTGTTCTTTACCCAGGAAATGCTCAAGGCCCGAGGCGACTCCCTGGACGGCAAGACCGTGGTGGTTTCTGGCTCCGGCAATGTTGCCATCTACGCTATCGACAAAGCCCACGAGCTGGGCGCAAAAGTCATCGCTTGCTCCGATTCTGGCGGCATGATCGTGCACGAGAAGGGCATTGACCTGAAGGCACTCAGACAGATCAAGGAGGTGGAGCGTCGTCGAATCAGTGCCTACACGGAGTTCCACAAAGATGCGAAATACGTGGAAGACGGCAACATCTGGAGTGTGCCTTGCGATATCGCACTGCCCTGCGCAACCCAGAACGAACTGAATGGCAAGGATGCCAAAACTCTGGTCGGCAACGGCTGCATCGCGGTCGCCGAAGGCGCCAACATGCCAACCACGCCGGAAGGCATTGCAATCTTCCAGAATGCGAATCTGGCCTATGGACCAGGCAAGGCCGCCAACGCCGGTGGCGTCGCCACATCCGCCCTGGAGATGCAACAGAATGCCTGCCGTGATACCTGGACATTCAACCACACCCAGAAGCGCCTTGAGGAGATCATGATCGACATCCACAAGAACTGCTATGAAACCGCGGCCGAGTTTGGCACTGAAGGCAACTATGTGGTGGGTGCAAATATCAATGGTTTCCTTCGGGTTGCCAGGTCCATGGTCGCTATGGGCGTCATCTGATCCGACCATGGCCAACAAGGAGCCTCTCCAGCCTGACAACAAGGTCTCCACCGATTTCGCAACCGGGCTGTTAGAATCCTACCCATGGAATGGCTGACCCACTCACAGACCGGATTTCAACAGGCTGCCCGCTATCTGCTGGGCATGCGTTTGACTATTGTTGTGCTGCAGCTGATTGCGATCGCCGTGGTGGAAACCATGGTGACTCTGGCCCATCGCGCCGAGGCAGTGATCCTGCCCCTGGTCTATTGCGTTCTGGCAGCGCTGGCCTGGCTCTGGTTTACCCGACGTCCGCCCCGCTCGACGCGGGCCGTCAGCCTGATGCTGATCCTCGATTTGCTGATGATCGGAGCCTGGCTTTATCTGACCGGCGGCTATACCAATCCTCTGGTTTCCCTGTTACTACTGCCCATTGCCGTTGCCATTGTGCTGGTGCCCCTGGGCCAGAGTATTGCCGTAACCGTTGCCGGGGTGGCGGTCTATACCTCCCTGGTGATCTGGCATACCCCGGTAACCCACGAACACCACAGCGCCAACCTGGCCCAGTTACACCTTGTCGGCATGTGGGTCACCTTCGCCACAACCGCCGCCATCCTGCTCCTGGTTGTCGGCGCCCTGGCCCGCGGACTGCGCCAGCAGCAGTCACAGCTTGCCCAGATACGGGAGGCCCGACTACGGGATGAACAGATTATCGCCCTGGGGCTTTCCGCTGCCGCCATTGCCCATCGCTTGGGCACACCGCTGAATACCATGACCCTGCTGGTGGAGGAAATGAAATCCGCTCTCCCCGGCAGCAATCCGATGGCGGACGACCTTGCACTGATGGAAACGCAACTGGGCCTGTGCAGCGGCCATCTTCAACAGCTGTCCATGGCGGCAATGCAGGCCAAAACCGCACAGCTGGAAACCCTGAGCGCCCGGGACTGGGTCGCCCGGCTCCGGGAATCAGCCACACTGCTCTGGCCGGAAGCGGCCATTGAATGGCGGCAGTCAGCACCAGACTGCTCCCTGGCCGTGGACGCCACCCTGGATCAGGCTGTGCTGAATGTACTCGCCAACGCGGTCACCGCCAGCCCATCCTGGGTCGCTGTGACTGCCCGCAAGGCTGCCGAAGACCGGATGGAATTGGTTGTGGAAGACCGTGGCGATGGCCTGGAATCCGCCCCTGAAGGAACTCTCGGCGACCAGCTGGTCCGTTCGGAAAGCGGTTTCGGCGTTGGCCTGTTCCTGTCCAACGCCACCATCCAGCGCCTTGGAGGCACACTGAAAGCCCGGGGCAGCGCGGAAGGCACCACTATCATCATTGATCTGCCAATCGCGGCGGAGACTAGTAGCGTAATGGGAGGCCAAGCGTGAGCGAACAGCGGGTCTGGCTGCTGATTGATGACGATGACGCCTTTCTGCAGGTGCTTCAGCGTTCACTCAGTCGCCAGGGCATTGAGGCCCGGCTTGCCCATGGGCATCAGGAGGCGAAAACAGCCCTGTTGGAAGAACACTTCCACCGGTGCGTGCTGGATCTGAACCTGGCCGGCGAGAGTGGCCTTCAGTTGCTGCCGGAGCTACTGAACATGGGTCCGGACCTGGAAATCCTGGTGCTCACCGGTTACGGCAGTATCGCCACGGCGGTCGAAGCCATGCGCCGGGGTGCGGTGAACTACCTCTGCAAGCCGGTGACGATCAACCAACTGCTGGCCGGGTTCGAGCCGATTGATGCCCCACCGGATCTCCGGGCGGAACCGCCGTCTGTGGAGGAGATGGCGTGGGAACACATCCAGCGGGTTCTCAACGATCATGCGGGCAATGTCTCTGCCACCGCCCGGGCCCTGAACATGCATCGCCGTACCCTGCAACGGAAACTCCAGAAACATTCCCGCTGGCGCTGAAAACCTGAGGAACCCGCGCAAATTCGAGCTGCTTCTCCATCGTCTGGATTTGGAGGATGGCAGCGGTGAGGTTTAGCTGCCCGATAAGTTGGCCCGGAAGTATCCGGGTGCGGCACCAGCAGTCCACTGGGCCCTTGAAAAACATGCCTTTACTGTCCTGGCACAAACACCGGAAAACCATCCAGCTCGGCGCACAGCAGGCGCTGCCCGAACAGGCGCTCAAGAGCCCGGGTGACCAGCATGTCGCCGGCCTGGCCCCAGCAGGCCTGTCCGTCGGGGTACAACAGCAGTATCTGGTCGCACCACCGGGCAGCCAGGTTGAGGTCGTGAAGGCACATGAAAACAGCGCGCTCGGAGCCTGCCTGGTGGCGCAACAGTTTCATAACAGCCGTCTGGTGCCGCAGGTCCAGGTGGTTGGTGGGTTCGTCCAGCAGCCAGATTGCCGGCGCCTGGGTCATCAGTGTGGCAATGGCGACCCGCTGCCGTTCACCGCCGGAAAGTGTGTTGACCAGGCGATCCTTCAGGTGAATGACATCCAATGCTTCCAGAGCCTGTTCCGCAATCGCCAGATCCTCGCCACTCTCCATCCGCCAGGGTGACAACCAGGGGTGGCGGCCGATCAGGGCGGTTTCCAGCACCGTCGCCGGGAAACCGTCCTGCCGATCCTGGAACACCAGGCCCATCTGTTGCGAAACGACTTTGCGACGGATATCCACCAGTGGTGTTCCATTCAGCAACAGTTGCCCGCTTCGGGGGGGACGCAACCCTGCCAGGGTATGCAGCAAGGTGGTTTTACCCACCCCGTTGGGGCCGAGCACACCCCAAACCTGCCCCGGCTCAATGGCCAGATCAAGGGGTACGCCGGAGGCACGCCCCGGGATGTCGACAATCAATGCTTCAGTGGTCAAGCGTGTCATCACCGGCTCCGGTACAGCAGGTACAGGAAGGTCGGCACACCGATCAGCGCGGTAATCACCCCAACCGGCAACTGTTCCGGCGCGATCACCACCCGTGCCAGCATGTCCGCCAGCACCAGCAAGGCACCGCCGGCCAGTGCGCAGGCCGGCAGAATCAGCCGCTGGTCGTTGCCCAGCACCAGCCGCAACATGTGCGGCACC
>JAXHUV010000067.1:0-11112 GCA_034189445.1 Pseudomonadota bacterium | reverse complement strand
ATCAACCACAAAGACACTTCACTGCCGCGTAGGCAGCTCAGAAATGGTGGACGTTATCGACATTATTCGGGGGGTTCTTCACTGCCGCGTAGGCAGCTCAGAAATGGATAAGCTTATTCAGAAACTGGAGCGCAACCTTCACTGCCGCGTAGGCAGCTCAGAAAAACATATTGACTCGCTCACGAAAACGGGACGCCTTCACTGCCGCGTAGGCAGCTCAGAAAATCATAAAACCCCCAAATAAACGGCTGTATTTCTTCACTGCCGCGTAGGCAGCTCAGAAACGGTGGCGGAAGAAGATGAGGATAACCGACGACTTCACTGCCGCGTAGGCAGCTCAGAAATGGTCACCTGGGCCCCGCTCTCGCTATCGCCTCTTCATTGCCGCGTAGGCAGCTCAGAAATTGAGGGAGAAGCAGTCATGCGTGATTACAGGCTTCACTGCCGCGTAGGCAGCTCAGAAAGTTGATGAACCGCGTATGGCATAGTGACATTCCTTCACTGCCGCGTAGGCAGCTCAGAAACTGTCGAGGTATACCGGGCTGATGGTGCCGACCCTTCACTGCCGCGTAGGCAGCTCAGAAAAATAGCTACGGACTCAGCGCACGCATTAGCAGCTTCACTGCCGCGTAGGCAGCTCAGAAAGTTCCAAGCACTGACCCACGGGACCGTTCGGACTTCACTGCCGCGTAGGCAGCTCAGAAAATGTCGGTTCTGGCAAATGGTGATACGTGGTTCTTCACTGCCGCGTAGGCAGCTCAGAAAACTACCGCCGACCCTTTCAAGTACCGGCGTGCCTTCACTGCCGCGTAGGCAGCTCAGAAATATGTGGACCCGCTGTATGCGTCGGGGCAATCCTTCACTGCCGCGTAGGCAGCTCAGAAATTCGGGTACTTATCTCGTTGCGAAACAACGCGCTTCACTGCCGCGTAGGCAGCTCAGAAATCCGCGAATACGCGGCGAATCCAAACGGAATTCTTCACTGCCGCGTAGGCAGCTCAGAAATGACCGGTCGCGAACTCCACGAGGAGTATCTGCTTCACTGCCGCGTAGGCAGCTCAGAAATTTCCTGGTTGGCCTATTTGCGGCCGCTAGTCCTTCACTGCCGCGTAGGCAGCTCAGAAAACATTGGGCAAGCGGCGTGCCGCACTGAATGACTTCACTGCCGCGTAGGCAGCTCAGAAAGTTCTGAATCAGGACGGTACAATCAGCGTGCACTTCACTGCCGCGTAGGCAGCTCAGAAATGGTTAAGGTCCACCTCGATTTCGTTGCCATCCTTCACTGCCGCGTAGGCAGCTCAGAAAGAAAGGCTATGAACCCGAACCCGCCAAAGCCACTTCACTGCCGCGTAGGCAGCTCAGAAAAGCCAGTAGCGTCCGGTGTCATCCGGCTCGGTCTTCACTGCCGCGTAGGCAGTTCAGAAAATAGTGATTTTTTGCTGAATCCCACGGACGACCTTCACTGCTGCCGCGTAGGCAGCTCAGAAACTGCCACGATTCATGGACGGCATGATGCGGGCCTGACGGTGCATGTCATTATGGTACTGCTTGACGCCGAAGAGACTTGGGCCTGCCGCCTGGGGGGTGACTACCTTGAGGGCGCCTCACAGCCTGTTGTCGCGTCAGGTGAAACCCTGAATACCGCCGAAACCAGTCATGCTCTGAACCAACTGTGCCGGATCAGTTCGCAGCGGACCTGCTAATGGGGAACGGCAAGTGTGATACATGCGATGCAGTCAAAGGTGCCCATGGTCAGGATGGCTGCCGGAGAGGATGTCGTCATCCGAAGAATTCCGATGGCACGGATTTGACCTGCATCAATAAAAAAGCCGGTCCTTTTAAAGGTGCATCCTTGTGAAGGCGGGGTGAAGGCGGCGATGCATCTCATTCATTTCTCACTACCAGGCGCGTGGTTACTGGTGTTGAGCGGTATTTCATAGTCAATCGCCCGCCCCCTTCCTTACTGTCACCCCCCTTTTTTTTCGATATTTCTTAAACGATGGCCGTATTTCATATTGCACCCGTCGATATTTGTTGTAAGATTGTTCGACAACCAGACAGTGATAACAACAAAGGCAAGAGGCAAGAGGCAAGAGATGTTCGGTCTTTTCAAGTCAGCAAAACCACACACCCTGACGATAGAAGGGGTAGGTGAATTTACAGTTAACCCGAAAGAAACCATTCTCAGTGCGGCCCTGCGACAGGGGGTTCGTTTTCCCTATAGTTGTAAGGTCGGTGGCTGTGCGACCTGCAAGTGTCAGCTGAAAGGCGGCAAGGTAAAAGAGCTGACATCGTCGGCATTTATTCTCAGCGAGGAAGACCTCGATAATCAATTTATTCTGGGCTGCCAGTCGCAGCTGAAGTCTGATGTGACTGTGTATGTAGACGGACTGTCGGATGGCAGCTCTGAAGTGAAGTCCCTC
This sequence comes from Pseudomonadota bacterium, assembly GCA_034189445.1. Lineage (GTDB taxonomy): Bacteria > Pseudomonadota > Gammaproteobacteria > Pseudomonadales > Oleiphilaceae > Marinobacter. The sequence goes on along the minus strand of JAXHUV010000067.1, from coordinate 8,689 downwards.
AGCGGTGAGATTGCGGCGGTTGAGCGCCTGACGCACGACATGGTCAGGGTGTCAGTCAAGCTGCCGGAGCCACTGAATTACCTGCCCGGGCAGTACGCACTGGTATCGGTACCGTCGATCACATCCGGCCCTCGCAGTTATTCCTTTGCCACGGCGCCAAAGGGAGACACCGTTGATTTCTTTATCCGTGAGGTACCGGGTGGAGAAATGTCAGTCTGGGCTAACCAGTCGGCCAAAGCGGGAGAAAGCATCACCATCGACGGCCCTTACGGTGATTTCCATCTGCGCCCGGGCAGCGGCGAAATGCTGATGCTGGCGGGCGGCAGTGGCCTTGCGCCGGTACTCGCCATTCTTGAGGATGCGATGGCGCACAAAATCGACCGCGACGTGATCTTTATCTACGGTGCGCGCACGCAGGCTGACCTGTCTTGTCAGGAAGACATCGCACAGATTGCCAGCAACTGGTCCGGGGCTTTCCGGTTTATTCCTGTGCTGTCTGAAGAACCGGAAGACAGCGACTGGGAAGGTTTACGTGGCCTGGTCACTGATTTCATTCCTGAAAAAGCCGCTGCTGTAACGCAAACCTATATGTGTGGGCCACCGCCCATGCTTGATGCTGCTGAGGCCTGCCTGAAAGAGCATAACCTGAGCAACGATGGGATTTTCTGTGATCGTTTTACCAACCGCTCATATAACAACAAGTAGTTGTTGAGCATAACGAGGACGAACCTATGTTCCATTATCTGAAGTACTTTTTGTTCCACATCATCGGCCTTCTGGCTGCTGTGTCGTTATTCATGGGCAGTGACTGGATTGTTTACGGTCTGACGGGGATTTTTGGCGGCTATATACTGCTGGATGCAATCCTGGGTGACGATACCTCGACACCGCGTTTCAAGCACCCCGGTATTCTGACCGCTCAGTTGTGGCTGGCTCTGCCTCTGCTGTCGTTGATTGTTTTCGCGTTTGTCTGGCAGGTCAGTCCGGGCGATGTCCTTGGTGTTGGCGAGTTCCTGACCTCGGTGACGGGTTACGACCTGCTGGCATCCAAAGCGGAAGCCTCGGTTCTGTCGAATGTCAGCGCCGTCCTGATTACCGGCCTGATGATCGGTATGATAGGTACCATTACCGGACACGAACTGACCCACCGCACCTGGGACCCGGTATCCATGTTTGTCGGGCGCTGGTTGCTGGCATTCAGTTTTGATGTGGCATTCGCTGTTGAACACGTATACGGTCATCACCGTTATGTCAGCACCACCAAAGACCCGGCGACTGCGCCGCGCGGCCGTAACGTCTACTTCCATATTATTGCGTCCACCCTTAAAGGCAATATCAGTGCACTGAAACTGGAAGCGGAACGTCTGCGTAAAATGGGTTTCAGCCCCCTGTCTATCCGTAATTCCGTCCTGCGTGGTTATGCTATGAGCGCATGTATTGTGGCGCTGGTCTATCTGGCCGGTGGTTTGGAAGCCACGCTGCTGTTCATCGCTGCGGGCCTGTTTGGTAAAGCATTGCTTGAAATTGTAAATTACATGGAACACTACGGCATGGTCCGTAACCCGGAACTTCCTGTGCAACCACGTCATTCATGGAATACCAACAAGCGTTTCAGCTCATGGTCCATGTTTAACCTGACACGTCACTCGCATCACCATGCGCACGGTGAGGTACCTTATCAGGATCTGCGTCCGTATCCGGAAGCCCCGACCATGATTAACGGCTATCTGACGACTATCGTAATTGCCGTGATTCCACCCTTGTGGCACAAGCTGATGACACCCAAGGTGCTGGAGTGGGATAAGAAATACGCCAGTGAAGAAGAAAAGGCACTGGCAAGAGCAGCAAACCGCACCAGTGGTATCCCGGCTCTGGTGAAAAGCGCCTGATACCTTCAGTCACTGCCAGTAATAAGCCCCGCCTTTGCGGGGCTTATACAAATCTGGCGGTCGGTCTGCTCCCGCCACAAAGAACAAACCGTCGCCTTCAGCCGCCGGTCATGTTCATGAACCGCAGAATCTGCACATCCCCGTTACTCGAGAAGTGGTGACGCTCCGGCTTCAGATCCATGGCGTTGATGATGGTCTTACGCAGCTTGTCATCGGTCACCGGGTTACCGCGCAGCACACGGCGCAGGTCCACCGAGTGCTCGTTGCCCAGGCACAGCAACAGTCGCCCCTCGACCGTCACTCGCACCCGGTTGCAGGCGGAGCAGAAGTTGTGGGAATGCGGTGAAATGAACCCGACCTTGATCGGGCTGTCCGGCATCCGGTAGTAACGGGCCGGGCCGCCGGAATCCTCGGTGGCAGGGACCAGTTCGTGAGTATTCCGGATAATGTCCCGGACTTCCTCGCTGGTACACAGGGCCAGCCCCCGGTCGTGCTCGGAGATTTCGCCCAGGGGCATTTCCTCGATGAAGCTGATGTCCACCTGCTTCTTGCGGGCGAATTCGATCAGTTCCGGAATCTCTTCGTCGTTGCGGCCTTTCATCACCACGGTATTGAGCTTGATGCCCCGGAAGCCGGCTTCGCGCGCGGCATCAATGCCGTCCAGGACCTGGCTGAGCTTGCCGGTGCGGGTGATGTTGCGGAATTTCCCGGCATCCAGGGAATCGAGGCTGATATTGAGCCGGTGCATGCCGGCCTTGCACAGGGGTTCGGCCATGGTGGTCAGTTGGCTGCCATTGGTGGTCATGGCAAAGTCCCGCAGCCCGTAGGTGCCGATTTCCTTCACCAGTTCCAGGATACCCTTGCGAACCATGGGTTCGCCGCCGGTGAGGCGGATTTTTTCAGTCCCCAGCGAAACAAAATTACGTGCAACACGGGCGATTTCTTCCAGGGTCAGTACCTGCTGGCGGGGGAGAAACGTCATGTCCTCGGCCATGCAGTACACGCAGCGGAAGTCACACCGGTCGGTGACGGACAGGCGCACGTAGTTGACGGTGCGGCCAAAACGGTCTGTCAGTTTGCTCTGGGGCATCGGGCTGATCCTGTTGCCGCTTGTTTTTGATCTGGGTATAGACCAAGTATTGCAGATTGGATCAACGAATCCGATACCCTTCGGGAGGTAAACCTGTGTGCTCAGCCCGCTGCCGTGGTTCGTTACACCCTGGCCGATGTGATCCGGGATCAGCACCGGCCAGAGTTGTTGCGTCTGCTTCAGATTGCCTGAGGCACCGCTTTCCTGCTTTCCAGGCGGGTACGCACCCGGTCTGGCAGGGAGTAACGGAAGATACGGTTGAGCACGGTGCCATATTGCTTGCCAAAGCTTCCGGTGTTGTATGGTATGCCGTGTTTGCGGCAGACCGCCTGCACCTTTTCGGAAATTTCCGGGTAACGGTGGGCGGGCAGGTCCGGGTACACGTGGTGCTCGATCTGGTAACTCAGGTGTCCGCTCAGGATATGCAGCCAGCGTCCGCCGGTGAAGTTCGAGGAACCGCTAAGCTGGCGCAGGTACCAGTGGCCCTTGCTTTCACCCTCGCACTCCGCCTCGGAGAAGGTTTCCGCGTCCTGGGTGAAGTGGCCGCAGAAGATGACTGTGGACGCCCACAGGTTGCGGATCAGGTTGGCCCCGGCATTCCCGGCCAGCACGATTGGCGCAACGGGCAGGGTCAGCAACGGGAAGAACACGTAGTCCTTGAATACCTGCCGGCCGCCTTTCCGGGCAAAGTCCTTCAGGAACGGCAGCTTGTCCTGCCAGCCGATCTCCCGGCGACGCAGTTTCTCGTTTTCCAGTTCGTGCAGGCCCACGCCCCACTGGAAAAGCGCGCTGAGCAGTACATAGTTGATGAACTGGAGGCTGTGCCTGGGTTTCCATTCGTCGTCATCGCTCAGACGCAGTACCGCGTAACCGTAATCCCGGTCCTTGCCGATGATATTGGTGTAGGTGTGATGCTCGTAGTTATGGGTACGGCGCCAGGAATCGGCAGTACACGCGGTATCCCACTCATAGCTCTGGGAGTTCAGGGTAGGATCGTTCATCCAGTCGTACTGGCCGTGCATCACGTTGTGGCCGATTTCCATGTTCTCGAGGATCTTGGCGATGCCCAGTGATGCGGTTGCGGCCACGAAGACCGGCGGAATGAAACCGAAGGGCATCATCACCCGACCGCCGATTTCCAGAGTCCGGTGCAGGCGGATGATGTGGCGGATGTATTGAGCATCGCGCTCGCCCAGATCTGCCAGCGTCTCGTCGCGGATGGCGTCGAGATCCTGTTCCAGTTCCTGAAGTTGGGTCTCGTTCAGTTTTTTCATGGTGAACTCCTTGCAGCAATTGAAAGAAAGTAAAGGCTGCGTTGATTCGGATAATAGGGATTAAATGTCGACAGAGACCGGCCCCTGAGGCACGGAGATGCAAAGCTGAACGCTTTCCTCGCCGGGGCCGGAAGCCTGGCCGGTGAGTCGGTTGATCACGGTGCCGCTGGTCTTGCGGCAGCTGCACTGGTGGCAGATGCCCATGCGGCAGCCGTATTGCGGGCTCAGGCCGGCCGCCTCGGCGATATCGAGCAGGTTGGCACCGCCTTCGGAGCCGACCTGCACATCACTTTTTGCAAAGGTTACCTGGCCGCCAAGCTCGCTGCCTTCCAGTTGCGCCGGGGCCGGCGGGGCAAAGAAGGTGCTGTGGATCCGGTCATCGGCGATCCCGCGTTGATGCAGCAGGTCGCTGGCCAGGTCCATCAAGCCCTTGGGGCCGCACAGGTAGACCTCCCGGCTCTTCAGGCCGGATATCTCATCGAGATCCCCGCCCTTGAGAAAACGGGGTTCTTCGCTTTCATTGGTGGCGATAACTCGCACCGTCAGTACCGGGCAACGGGACGCCAGCGTCCGGAGCTTCTCTCCCGCGATTACATCCCGGTCGGTCCGTACGAAATACAGCAGCGTGACCGGCGCCGGGTAATCCTGTGCCACCATGGTCTCCAGCTGACTGAGTACTGGCGTGATGCCGCTGCCGCCGGCAATGAACAGCACCGGTTGAGCGGGTTCGGGGATCAGGAACTCGCCGAAGGCTTCACCCAGGCCAACCACCTGGCCGGGTTCGACCTGATCATGGAGCCAGTTGGTGACCAGGCCGCCAGCCAGGCGTTTGATGGTCAGGGTCACCAGGCCCTGAGTCTTCCAGAGCAGGGGAGCGCTGGAAAGGCTGAAGGTGCGGTTGCGACGAACCCCGCCGATCTCGGTACAGATGTTCACATGCTGTCCCGCCTGGAAGCCGGTCCAGCGCCGTGCCGGTCGAAGCACGAAGGTCCGGGTGTCAGCTGTTTCCTGAATTACCTGCTCGACTCGAGCCGGTGTGTACGCGTTTATCCACATGGGATTGATGCGAGCCATTAACGGGTCCAGCCAGGAGGCCGGATTGTTCTGGTTCGATAGCTGGCGGCCCAGCCAATGCATGGTATTGCTCTGTGTCACTCTCGCTAACATGGTGGTGCTCTCCATGGAATCTTTGGTACCCATCCGTCTTGATGTGTACACTTGTTCACTAATGTGTACGACTGTACACGTGGTTAGTTGCGGAGACAATCCGGGTTGGTGATTTGGCGCAGAATGACAAGTGCGGGCAACTTTCTTACGCGCAAATGTGTACACTCGTGAACATGAAGATCAGATGACGCGGCAGGACATGACACAACGACAACGACGAAAGCCCGGGGAAACCCGGGACAAACTGATGGGCGCGGCGCTGGCCCTGGTGGGGAAGGGACGGCACTTTGCCAGTCTTGGTATCCGGGAAGTGACGCGGCAGGCGGGTGTGGTGCCAACCTCGTTTTACCGGCATTTCCGGAATATGGATGACCTGGGGCTGCAGCTGGTGGATGAGCTGGGGCTGGTATTGCGCCGCATGATGCGGGAGGCCCGCGCCAATGTGCTCCAGTCGGACAAGCTGATCGAGGAATCGGTGGGTATCTTCGTGGCCCATGCCCAGACCAACCGGAACTTCTTTATGTTCATGGCCCAGGGGCTGGCGGGAGGGAGCCGGGCGGTGCAGGAAGGCATCCGCAGTGAAATGCGCTTCTTTGCCAGTGAGCTGGCCAATGATCTGCGCCGGCTAAGGTTGATGGATCATCTGAGCGATGAGGATATGAATCTGACCTGCGACCTGGTGGTGCGTACTGTTGCCTTCAGCCTGACCGATCTGCTTAGCGTCTCTCCGGATGACGACTACCAGGTCGCCCAGATCCGGAAGCGAACCGCCCGTTTCCTGCAGATGATCTTCGTCGGCGCCGGCCACTGGCGAAGTGACGGCGCCTGACCTTTGTGCGCTTTACTTGCTTGTAGTTGCCGCTTTTTTCCGGCTGCCGGTGGTTTTCGGCTTCGGAGGCAGGATCAGATTCTCGATCTCTTCCAGCGCCTCACCGGTGTACACCGCCAGTTTCTGCATGCTGGGCAGAGTATCCCGGCAGCCAGTATAGCCGAAATTCAGCGATCCGGCGTAGCTGAGGCAGGTGATGTTGAGTGCGCCACCGTGGGCGATCAGCGATATCGGATACATGGCTTCGAGCTTCGCGCCCTCGTAATACAGTGTCTGGCCCGGCCCTGGTACATTGGAGATGGTGACGTTGAACACCGGGCGCATGCGCCCGCCAAGCCCGGAGATCAGCTGAAGGATGTACGGCGACATCAGCATCATGGTGTACTGGGTCAGGGCGCTGCGGGGCAGTTTTCGCAGATGCTCCTTGGCCCTCCGGGTGGAGGTCTTGATGTTCTGCAGTCGGCTCAGCGGGTCGGGTTCATCGGTTGCCAGAGAGACAATCATGAAGCTGATTTGAGTGCCGGTGCCGTCGTCGTCCGCGGGTCGGATGTTCACCGGGATGCCTGCGGTGAGTGGTATGTCCGGCAGCTGGTTCTGCTCTACCAGGAACCGGCGCAGCGCCGTGCCGCAGAGGTACAGTACGATATCGTTGAGGGAGCCGCCGGATGCGCGGGCCAGAGCCCTGAGCCGGTCCATTTGGTAAAGCTGTGTCGCGAAACGGCGCTGGGGTGTAACGCGGTGATTCAGGATCGAGACCGGGCCGGCAAAGGGCGCGGTCAGGCCGTCTTCGGGATGGCGAACCGAGTGCACCAGCCGGCTGCCTGCCTGCCAGAGTCTCGGTGCTATGTGGGCCTGCAGTTTCAGGGCATCCATGGCCTGGGAGACAACGGCGGAAATGCTGGCTTCCTTGTCGGTCTTGCTGCCCCGGCGGCGCTGTGGTTCGACTGACCAGGGCGGAGCCATATCGCGGCGGTCCGGATCGGTGGTCAGCACCCGCTGCATCAGGCGCACACCACTGATGCCGTCGATCATTGAATGGTGCATTTTGGTATATAGGGCAAACCGGTTGTTTTCCAGGCCCTCGATCACGTGGCATTCCCATAGCGGCCGGGCAAAATCCAGCGGGTTGGAGTGCAGGCGTGATACCAGGATACCCAGTTCCCGCTCACCTCCGGGGCGTGGCAGCGCCGAGTGCCGCACGTGGTAATCCAGGTCGATCTCCTTGTCTTCCACCCAGTAGGGGGCAACCAGCCGGCCGAGAAAACCGGACCAGGCAAGTTTGTAACCCCAGGGCGAGGCGATGTCGCCGGCTTCTTTCATGCGGGTGACCATATCCCGCAGGAAGGTCTCGGGAGCGCCCTCCGGCAGTGAGAAGATCTGCAGGGTGCCTACGTGCATCGGGGTGTTCTCGGATTCCACGGCCAGCCATGAGGCATCCAGTGTTCCCAGACGTTTCATTCCTTGTCGTACTCCACCAAAGTAAGGGATTTTTAGTTGTAGGTAGGAAGTATACTGATAATGGACCGTGTTCACGATTCAGGCAGCCTTCCGTATCGGGCTGATCATTCCTCCCGGCCACGGTGAAACACCGTCCCTCCGCCCCCGGCATTGAGTTGCCGGATGGCGGAGGGCGCACCCTCCTCATCCAGCCGGACATCACCGATGCCGGCATGATTCCATAGCCGCTCCCCGGCATCCCGTCCTTCCGGCAGCCTCGGACGAATCCGCATGCGCCGGCGCTTGGTGAACCAGTTCAGGGGCGACCAGGGCGCGAACAGCCAGCGGTTCAGCCGGTCCAGCCATTCCAGCAGCCGGTGGGGAAACTCGTTCTTGATGCCGCTACTGGTGATCTGCCAGATCTCCGGGCTGTTGCGTTTGTGTTTCAGCCGGATGTCGTAGGCGAAGGAATAGTGCACATCCCCGGACAGGATCACGAAATGCTTCGGGGTTCGCGGATGGCCGAAAATATTGAGCATCACGTTCGCGGCGCCCCGGTGTGCCATCCAGTTTTCCGCATCCACCAGCAGTGGTTTGCCGAGCCAGGTGAACACCCTCTGGATCATCTCGATCAGCTTGACGCCAAACATGGGTGCCGGTGAGACCACGACCACCGCGTCTTCATCCATGATCTCCTGCTGGAAGTCGGTCAGGGACTCCCAATCCATCAGTCCGGATGGACGACTGCGCCGAATTTCGCTGCGCCAGCGGTGGGTGCGGGTGTCCAGCACCACCAGTCTGGGGTTGGTGGCCAGGCTGTAATGCCAGTGACGGAAGTGGAACAGTTGGTCGATCAGTTCATCCTGGATGTCCTTGTCCAGTTCGTGGTGATCTTTCTCTGGTGCCAGCAGGTCCTGACACTGCTCCAACAGGTCCTTGAACGTGTCGGGTTGGTTGCCCCAGCCCTGGCATAACAGATAGCCAAGCAGGGCATTACCGATGA
>JAXHUV010000066.1:0-11115 GCA_034189445.1 Pseudomonadota bacterium | reverse complement strand
GAGATTATGGTCGATTCGTAATCTGAAGGGCAGGTTTGTCGGCGTTCGCGGAGCTCACCGGCAATCCGGTCGAGACTGTTGCCAAGTCGCTGGGCATCGGGAAGATGCCAGAATAGGAAGGCCCTGATCGCGCACCAGGTCAAGCCCGGGCGCGATCGGTACCACTCGGTACTACTCGGTACTACTCAGTACCAGTAGTGGCTGCCAGGTCGTCATCTCAGCCGTGGATCAGAGGTTCTGTCATTGGGGTTGGGTTTTTGTGGCTGCCAGGATGTCGAGTGCATGCCTGCGTTTCTCGGGGTCGTAGATATCCACGGTGAACATCAGCTCATCCACCTCAATGCCTGAAAGCGTTTGCTCAAGCTGCCGCCGGATGGTCTCGGCATCGCCCAGCAACTGCAGCCCAAGAAATTCCTTAACGCTGGCTTTCTCACCGGCGCTCCAAAGCCCGTCCATTGTGTCCACGGGAGGCTTCATCCAGAGCGGCTGCCCCCGGAACAGCCCGAGAATACGCTGATAACTGGTTGTGGCCAGATGCTCTGCTTCCTTCACCGAATCGGCCGGAATAGCTGGCAGGGCAAGCATGGAATAAGGTTTTTCGAGCTGTTCCGAAGGCTGAAAATTGTCACGGTAGACTTTCAGGGCGTCCTGATACAGTCCGGGCGAGAAATGCCCGGCGAAGGCGTAGGGCAGGCCTCGCATGGCGGCAAGCTGGGCGCTGTAGAGGCTTGAGCCCAACAGCCAGAGCGGCACCATGGTGCCGGCACCGGGTATCGCTTTCACAGGCTGGTCAGGTTGCCGGGGGCCGAGCAGGGACTGCAACCGGGCGACGTCCTCGGGAAACTGCTCCGCGCCAAGGCCATCGCGCCGGAGCGCCCGGGCGGTTATCGGGTCGGTGCCGGGCGCGCGGCCCAGCCCAAGATCAATCCGTCCGGGATAAAGGCTCTCCAGAGTTCCGAACTGTTCGGCAATGACCAAAGGCGGGTGGTTGGGGAGCATGACGCCGCCGGAACCGACCCGGATAGTCTCTGTTTTGCCCGCGATATGCCCGATGAGGACCGAAGTGGCGGAACTGCTGATGCCCTCCCTGTTGTGATGTTCGGCCAGCCAGAATCGCTTGAAGCCCAGCTTTTCGGCCCGCTGGGCGTAGGCCACGCTGTTGGCCAGTGTGGTGTTTACTGAGTCGCCTTCGCGGACGGAGGCCAGTTCGAGCAGCGAGTAATCGGGACAATCAGGCATGGGGCTCCCTTTTAGAGAAGTGATTAGAGACGTGATGTTACGATAACGAAATGATGGTGCCGAATGGCGGATGTTTCAAGACTGGCGGGTAAATCGAAAAAAAGAAAACCCGGCGTGGCGCGCCGGATTTTCTTGGGGTCGGGTGGGGTTCAGCCTGCGGGAGCGATGTAGGACTGGGTGGAGTAATCCCCGATCGCCGGCTTGCTCAGGGTACCTTGCTCGAGAACGTAATCCACGAATGACTGGGCGTAGTCGAGGAAGGTGTCAACCGCCCGACCATCGTCAGACACAGTTCCGAATGTGATGTAGCCATCGTGCCCGCCGGCGGTAAAGCTGTTGGTCACAACGTTCAGGGTTTCAGTGTCACCCAGTGGCCGCCATTGGGTTTCGTCGCGGGGTTTTACCTCGATGTTGAACAGACGCTCGCCGCTGGTACGCGCCATATCAACGTCCCACCGCAGGCCGGCAGCATAAGGATATGCGCCAGTCGAACCGTCCGGGTTATGGGCGAAATCCACCGCCTCGTTGAGCACCTGTCGAATTTCCTCACCCGTCATGGTCAGGTCAACCAGGGTGTTGGCGAAGGGGAGGAGCGTGTAGGCGTCGCCGATGGTGATGTTGCCGGCCGGAATGTCGGTGCGGACACCACCTGCGTTCTGGATTGAAACGTCGGCATTCTTGCTGAGGAAAAGGAATGCCTGGGCGACCAGGTTGGCAATGTCGCCACCATGGACATCCGTGGTTTCCGCACAGCTGGGCAGGTTGCTGCGGCCCTGGCCCGGGATGCGCTCAAGACACAGGTCTTCAGTAGCCGTGCCGACCACCTCATTCCGGAAGGTGTCCAGTTGGTTTGTGTAATAGGCCAGCATCTGGGAGGCCGTGGCATCCGGCTGGACGATGCTCAGCTGGGGGTCGGCTGCAACGGCGTCCAGGATGGTCTGGGCCTCGGTAGCTTCCGGAGTGTATCCATCACCGTTGGCATCTTTGCGGGTGATCGTGTCACCCAGAAGCAGATGAGGTGTGCCGGAGCAGGACTCAACCGTGCCATCCGCGTTCCAGGAGACGTTCAACTCGCCCACCACTCGCGAATATTGCCAGGCTTGGGCGACACAGACTCTGTCGCCATCCGCATTGCTGCGCTCGGTCGGATAGGGGCCGCCGGACGTGAGGCCGTAATCGGCAAAATCACCCAGAAGGGTGTGCGAGTCGCCGCCAATGATGACATCCACGCCGGTCAGGCTCTCTGCCAGAGCCAGGTCATTGCTGTACTGGTAATGAGTCAGGAGAATGATTTTATTGACGCCAGCAGCTTCCAGTTCATCGATCATGGCCTGGGCGGTTTCGGTTTCGTCCAGAAGTTCGGTGGTGTCGGCGGGGCTGGAGCTGTTGCGGGTTTTGTTGGCAATGTCGATGCCGATGATGCCAACCTGCTCATCCCCCATTTGCTTGATGGTGTAGGGCTGGATGTAATCGCCTTCGGCAAACGGTGCCAGCGGTGTACCGATCTGGGGTTTCACGTTGGCGGCCAGAACAGGTGTGTTACAGCTGCCACTGTCCAGCAGGTCCAGGAAATTTTTGAGTCCTTCGTCGCCACGGTCGAATTCGTGGTTGCCCAGGGCGAACGCATCGAAGCACACCTGGTTCATCAGTTCGGCATCAGCCTCGCCCTCGAACGAAGTAAAGTACAGGGTGCCGGTGATGGCGTCCCCGGCATGCAGCTTGAGAACATTGTCCAGTTCGGCTTCGCGTTCCGCAATTTTGGCAGACACCCGTGGGAAGCCGCCGGCGGTGAACTCTGTCTCCTGGCCGGCAATGGTCAGGGCCTGTGATCCTTGTTCCAGGTTTGAGTGATGGTCGTTGATGTGAAGGATGTTCATGGTGAAAGCGGGGCTTTCTTGCGGGCTGCTGGAGCTGTCGTTATCGCTACCGCAGCCGACGAGTGCGACAAGGGGGATGGCTAGCCAGACTGTTTTACGGAACATGCCTTTACTCCTTTATGAATTATTCCGAGAAGCATCGCTGACTTTGGTTGCAGCTCCGTGATGGTTTTGTTTCGGAAAAAAGAAACGCCTGCCGGTTGGCAGGCGTTCTGGTGCGGGGCGTTTATCGATTGCGCATTACGTCAATCATGGCGAACATGTCGCCCCTGTTGATATGCCCGTCGCTGTTGATGTCATAGTCTGGGCCGATTGCCTTGCCAGACAGAAGGGCCAGGACAAAGCGGGCCAGGTCACGTCCGTTGACGCGGCCATCGCCGTTCAGGTCTGCTGGGTCGGCGGCAGAGCTTTGCGCCAGATCCAGGGCAATGATCACAGGATCATGATCCGAGGACCGGTAAGCGTCTGGCGCATAGAGGCTGGCCTGTTGTTCCGGTGTTTTGAATTCGGTGTTGTAGTCCAGCGCCCTGGGCTCGTCAGCGTTGATTGGCCAGGTGGTGGTGTCCGCCACTTTTGCTGCCAGTGAACCGTTGGCCAAACCATGGTCCAGATAACCTGCCTGGCCGAAGAATACGAAGGAATAGGCCCGGGCCCCGTCAAACTTTGCGACCAGGTCGGTGTAGCCTGAGCCCGTCAGCGCCTGGATGGGGTCTTCCTTGGCGTAACTGTTAAGGTCGCCGATAATCAGCGAATCCTCTTCGCCAGTCCCTGTGGGGTCGGACACCAGCCAGCTTGCCAGCGCGTTTGAAGCCTGGGTGCGAGCCGGGTTCCAGCAGCCCTGGCCATCGCCCTGGTCGGCATTGGCTCCGTCGGCGTTGCCGCAGCCTTTTGACTTGAAGTGGTTAACCGCAATGGTAACAGCGTCGTTCGAGTCCAGCGGGCGGAAGGTCTGGGCCAGAGGTTGGCGGTTCAGGTCCGCGAAGGGGGAACCGGAGAGAGTGGCCGCCTGACCGACGATTTCCACCCGGTCAGTGCGGTAGATGAAGCCAACTGCGATGGCATCGCTGCCAAGTGTTTCGAGATCCGGGTCGACGAACTTCCAATTGCTGCCAAGTGCTTCGGTCAGTTCCGCGATGGCGCTGTTCTCACCATAGCCGTCGTTCTCAATTTCCATCAGGCCAATAATATCGGCATTCAGGCCCTTGATAGCGCTGACCAGCTTGTTGGTTTGCCGGTCGAGTTCTTCGAGGGTATCAGCGCCGCGATCGGTGGGGAATCCGCCGCCCAGACCGTCGCCATTGAAAAAGTTCAGGACGTTGAGTGAGGCCACCACCAGATTGCCCCGGTTTTCGAGCCGGGGCTCAAGAGTTCTCGGGTTGTCCTGGGCGAAAATCGGAGTGGCAATGGGTTGTATCCGCCACTCGGAGAAGCGGTAGTCGAGAACGCCCTCAAGGTTCTCAACGGTGTCCCCGGCGCGAACGGTCTGGGAGGCGCTCAGCTGGGGCGACGGATAGGGGACTGTGGCAGGATTCTGGCGGTTGCTTGCGTCGTCGAGGATCACCCGGTCCATGGCATTCATCAGCTCAACCGCCTGAGCATCTGCTCCGGGGTTGGCAATACTGGTTGGGATAAAGTGGCGCTGACTGCCGAGTGTGAGACTGCCGAAGCGACCCAGATCGTAGTTATCGTTGACCGTGAGATTGTCGTTAAAACTGACACGCATGGCCTCCAGAGCCTCTGGTGCTTCCGGGCCAACCCAGGGCAGGTTCGCGGCGGCGGGGGCCGGAAGGGATGCGGCCCCACAGACTTCGCTGGCAGACACATTGCTCAGTTGTGTCAGGCCGAAGAATTCGGAAACTTCACCGGCAATGCGAAGGACCTGGCCCGGCTCGGCTGGCAGGCTTGGTCCATAGATAAACAGACCCTCCGAGGTGTTGGTGTCGCTATCCCGGTCGCCGGCCTCCTCTTCGATATAAAAACCATCAAGCTGGCCATCGCCGTTAAAAGTAGCGGAAACAACAGCCTCCAGAACCACCGCCTGGCCAACCATGGGGCTGGCGTCACCATTGCCCTGAATTCCGGAAATCAGTGTGGCTGGCGCGCCACAGGTCATATCGGGTGTTGGTGGCTTGGGATCACTGTCGTTATTGCCGCCGGCCTTGCCAAGATCATCAAAGGTATCTTGCGGGAAGCCGTCGAAAACGGGCCCGGGATCATAGCCATCGAATGGATCGGTATCCCCGGAAATGGCATCTTTGCGTCGCAGTGTGCGGTCCTGGGTGCGGATATCACCACTGCCCCAGTAACTGCCGGGGTCTGTTCCGACCTGCCCGATACTGTCGGCCGCAGTGCCGCCATTGAGCAGAACGACGGCGTCGTCACCGTTGAACAGTCCGGCGCTGGTGGTCTGGTCCGCAACTGCGAGAATGGCGGGGTCTGCCGAGCTGCTGACGAAAACAAAGTTGCTGCCAGGCGCAACATTGCCTTCGAGGTTAAACGTCTGACCGGGTGACAGAGAACCGTTGTAAAAGATCTGCAGTTCCCAGGCGGTGAGGTCCACGGGATCCGCGCCGGTGTTCAGAAGTTCGATGGCCTTGTTGTTGCCAGAGCCTTCGATGTATTCGCTGATCACCAGCGATGCCTGTGCGGAGCTGGTGAGCAGGCCGCTGATGGCAGCGGCCAGTAGTGATTTCTTGATCGTCATCGTGCTGTCCCTTATTCCTTCATTAATGAATTAGAAGGCGCGCTGGCCCACTTCAGTCTGCAAGGGGACTGTGACGAGTGGATGTGAGTTTTATGAAGGTCTTGCCCCTGCTCCATAAGCGAGCGACCTCCAGTTGTGTTTTTCTGACCTGACCGTCTGGCAAAGGTGAGTCATCAAGAATACGAAGCTTTTGCATGGCCCTCTGACCGTCATCAAAATGTCACCGAAGAAGCATAGCCTGGGACTTCATCAGGACGATATGCATCGTGTGAATGCTTTGGCCGGGGAACTTCCCCGGTTTTTTTATGCTTGGCATAAAGGGATTTGGCAGGACGCGGGCCATTGCGCGCGTTGTACTCCTTTCAACGTACATTCAACGTATATTCCTGTTCTTGTCCCTGTCCGGGAACAGCCAGAAGGCGAACCATCGGGTCATCCGGGGCATCAGGACATAAGTCATCAGCAGCATAACCACGATAGTTACCCCCATGGTTCTGAGCAATACCGGCATTTGCGCAAGAATGTCTTGAAACAGCACGAACACCAAGGTTACCGTCGGATAAAGGGCCAGCCAGCTGACAATGGTCATCTTCCACTTGGGTGGTGGTTTCACCGGGTTCTGTCCAGGCAGGGTGAACCAGGCTACGATCCCTGAGGCGACTTCCCGTTCACTGGGCTGTACCAGCAGGCGTTCGATCTGCTCCAGCAGCTCGGCCCGTTGCTCAGATTCTTCCCAGGCAGTCAGGGTTTCCCGGTCGTGGAACTTGAAGGCAATTCGGTATTCCGGGTCTTCGGGAGAGGCCGGCCGGAACATGGTGGCGCCCAGATAACCCGGAAAGGTTGATGCCCTCTGGGTCATTTCCGTGCTGAGTTTTTCAAACTCGCTTTCCTTGCCTTTGCTGACGCGACGGGAGACAACAACCGTCAAGGCGGTTTCCTGGGGTGTACTCATATTCTTCCTTATTGTCTGGTTGCCTGGGTGTTGACAGAAGAGCCCGCAATTCGTGGCCCATGAAATTCCAGGTGGAGATGCATCGATACCACGCTTGCCAGTATACTCCTTGTCAACATACAACTTGACATTATCCATCGGAGGATGGGTGCCTGACAGCCCCCGCGCCGTCCGCAACTGTTAAGTCCGGTAGGCTGCTTGATAGCCAACAATGCCGTTACTTCAGTGCAAGCAGTGGCATTGATAAATGCATCGGTCGGTATCTGCTGTATGATTGATGTGAATATTGCGGGCGAGGCGTAGGCACTAACTTGAGCGAGGCTCCATGGAACTTAATGACCTGGACTTAAATCTGCTGCTGGTGTTCAATCAGATGCTCGTCGATAGGCGCGTTTCTACCGCCTCGGGGAACCTGGGTCTGACCCAGCCGGCTGTGAGCAACGCCCTGAAGCGTCTGCGTACCGCGCTGAAGGACGACCTCTTCGTGCGTACCAATCAAGGTATGGAGCCGACGCCCTACGCGACTCAACTGGCCGAGCCCGTGGCCCAGGCCATGCACACCCTGCGCGAAGCCCTGCATTACCAGGGGGGCTTTGATCCGCTGACCAGCGAGCGCACCTTCACGCTGGCGATGACCGATATTGGCGAGATCTATTTCATACCACGGCTGATGGATGCGCTTGCTCGGCATGCGCCCAAGTGCACGATCAGTACTGTGAGGGACAATTCGGTGAGCCTGATGCAGGCATTGCAGGGCGGCACCGTGGATCTGGCCGTGGGCCTGCTGCCTAACCTGCAGGCCGGTTTCTTTCAACGCCGGCTGTTCGACAACCGCTACGTGTGCCTGTGCCGCAAGAACCATCCGGTCACCCGCGACGAATCCTTGACCCTGGAACGCTTCTGCACCTACGGTCATATACGCGTCATCGCCGCCGGTACTGGCCACGATGGGGCGGACGCTCAGATGTCGCGGGCCGGCATCTGTCGCGATATCCGCCTGGAGGTGCCGCATTTCCTCGCCGTGGCCCATATCCTTCAACGTACGGAATTGCTCGCCACGGTGCCTGAAGTCTTCGCTGATTGTTGCGTGGAGCCCTTCGGTCTGAGTGTCCTGCCGCACCCCGTTCCCCTACCGGAAATCCCGATTAACTTGTTCTGGCACGCAAAATACAACAAGGACCCCGCCAATATCTGGTTGCGGCAACTGATGTTCGAACTGTTTTCGGATTGAGAGGTGGGATGCGGCAACCTGGTCCAGCTTTACCTGAAGTGGGCTGCCGGGCTGGTGAGCGGGGCGGGTCCAGGTTCCATCTCTGCCAGTATTTACCTTGGCCATACTTCAATTCATGAATGCTTATTGACAAGCTAGAACCTGTTCACTAGTGTTCGTCTGGCAAGTCTAATAACGATAACGTCAGGCTATGGAACTCCCCATGCAATCGGACAACCCCCGGTTACAAACAATCGTTGCCATCCTTCAAGCGTGGCCCCATTTTTTGGCAAGCACTCCTTGAGAGCGGCATGCTTACTTGCTGCTCGTCTGGATATTTCGAAACCTGGTATGCAGGGCTAAAGATGATAGCTCCAAAAAAGAAAAAATGGGTTGATACACTTGTTTCCAAACAACAAAAAACAGAGGTAAACCATGAAATATCGAATTTTGTCTGGATTATTTGTTCCGCTTATGTTTTCCAACGGAGCTGGAGCAGCTAATGTCTTAAACTTCGAAGGCTTTGGGCCCGTGTCACGGGCACTGGGCGGGGCCGGTGTGGCTCATAACATCGGCGCGGCTGGCATGATGTACAACCCGGCAACCCTTGGCTTGATGGAAGAGGGGGCTGAGCTTTATGTTGGCCTGGATGTTGTCGGAACCGATGTCGAAACGGTCAATGAGGCTACAGGAGAGAAGGCTGAGTCCGGCAAAAGTAGTGCAAGTAAAAACCGCGGCCCAGTTTACTATGCTCCGCAAATGGCCTATACCAATGATATTGGCAAGCTGAAGCTTGGAGTGGGCGCTTTCGCCCTGGGTGGGCTTGGTGATGAGTTCGGGGAGTCGAGCTTTCTATCCAGAACCGCCACCAACAATGTGGATACAGGCCTCGGCAACTCAACTCGCTTGTTGAACTTTCGAATTCCCTTTGCAGCCGCCTACAAGGTGAATGATCGCCTGATCGTTGGGGGGTCTGTTGATGCTGTCTGGACTGCGCTCAACCTGCAACTTCTGTTGGATGCCAGCCAGGTTGGTGCGCTTGCCGGAGATGGCCGAGTGTCCGGCAGTCTGGTGCCGACCCTTATGAGCGTACCCAATCTGAGTGGCGCCCACATCGACTTTACCAAAGACGAAATTGCTGGCGGGGGTGCCGATGGCTGGGGTTGGGGTGGCAAATTAGGCTTCACTTATCAAATCAACGATGCCACCCGGTTCGGGATGTCTTACAGCCTGGAAACACATGTTGAAGACCTTTCCGGCGACGCCGTACTGACGGCCATTGATGCTAACAATAACCAGATCCCTTTAGGTGGAAAAATAAAGATTCGGGATTTCCAGAGCCCTGCTCAGTTCTCACTGGGTATCAGCCACGAGCTAAGTGATCAGTTGACAGTGCTGGTTGACTATAACCGCGTTTTCTGGGAAAACGTAATGAAGGATATTGATATTAGTTTCGTTCAGGATGGCACCGGAGGTAATATCGACATTCTTTTGCCGCAAAATTATAAAGATATAAACATGTATAACATTGGAGCGGAATACCGATACAGCCAGGAATGGACTTTCCGGGCGGGCTTTAGTCATGCCGATAGTGTGTTGCCCAACAATTACCTTTTGGCAGTTCTTCCGGCGCAGTTGCAGAATCATTTAACTGGCGGATTTAGTTATTTTTGGAGCGAGCACAACACGTTTGAAGTTGCACTCTCCTATGCCTTTGAGAAAACCATGAGCAACGACTCATTGCCCAATACCAGCGTACCCATCGAATCGTCCCACCGACAACTCAATGCAGTATTAGGCTACAGCTATCGGTTCTAGCAGCCTGTCGAGCTTAAGTGATCGTCACGAGCAAGGTGGGGAAACGAGGGCGGATTTTCTGGATTTTGAGGCGCATAGTGGTTCTGCGCAAAGAAAAGCCGGAAAATTCGAGCCGTTTTCCCACCGACTCAGTAGGGCGGCCTGAAGCCGACGACGAGCGGCTGGCGGCTCGCTGAGTACCACAGAGCAAAATTTCTAGCCTGCCAATATTCACATTGGTGATACTTCTATTCATTAACGCTCTATTGAAATGCGCGAACCTGTTCACTATCGTTGTTAAACAGACCTAATAACGACAAAGTCATACTATGGAACGCCTCACACAGTTGAACAACCTGCGGTTGTGGCCAATCGCCGCCCTTATTTTCAAATTCAGTTCAAACTCAGTACGATCTTTCGGGCAGTGTTTCCCGGGAACCCTGAGGTTGTTTTCTGGTGTGGCTTGTCTGGGTATTTCGAAACCCGTCGTTATCGGGTTATAAGTAGCAGTGTCAGCGATTCTGTGGTGGAAGCTCTGTGGCGGAAGATCTGTGGCGAAAGAAAGATACCCACGCTCACTGGCGGGTACCATACCTTTGCTTGCTGATAGTTGGAACTCAATCGCCATTGCACGATCGAAGCTACAGAAGCCGCTAACTCCATGTATTTACGACAACGAAATCAACTCAACCCCATTTTTAGTCCATCCAGCAGAGGTAGGCCTATGAGACAAACAGAGGTAAAGTTATGACAGAGAAGTGGATCGACGCAGTTGCTCTTTCTGAAATCCCTGAAGGTGACGTGCTCGAAGTGATGGTCGAGGGCAAGGATCTGGCGCTGTATGAAGTGGAAGGCGAAATCTACGCTACCGACAACCTTTGTACCCATGGTGCCGCCCGATTAAGTGATGGTTTTCTTGAAGGCAGGGAGATCGAATGCCCCTTGCATCAAGGTCGATTTGATGTTTGTACAGGCAAGGCTCTATGCGTCCCTCTGACAGAGGACGTCAAAACCTATCCAGTAAAAATAGAGGGGCAGCGTGTGATGGTTGGTTTGAGCTGAAAAATGCTGACCAGAAGGCACGATGGCTCGGTGAATGTAGCCGTACATTAAGTACTTTAGGAGTTAGGTATGAATTACAAAAATAAACTCATAGTAAGTGAATCCGGACTGACCCAGAAACACCGGATTCATGGCGACGAAGAACTTTTCGAGCGTGAACTGGGAACCATTTTTGCCCGGAACTGGCTGTTTCTGACCCATGACAGCCTGATTCCCTCCCCGGGTGATTATGTTACCGCAAAAATGGGGGTTGACGAGGTCATCGTCTCCCGCC
>JAXHUV010000065.1:0-11162 GCA_034189445.1 Pseudomonadota bacterium | reverse complement strand
CTGGTACACGCCATCCCGCTGTATGGCATCAAGCAGGGCATGCTGACCGTTGAGAAGAAGGGCAAGATCAACGAATTCTCCGGTCGCATCCTGGAAATCGAAGGGCTGGAGCACCTGACCGCCGAGCAGGCATTCGAGCTGTCTGATGCCTCTGCCGAGCGCTCCGCGGCCGGTTGTACCATCAACCTGTCCGAAGAGTCCGTGGCCGAGTACCTGCGCTCCAACATCACCATGCTGCGCTGGATGATTGCTGAAGGCTACGGCGATCCGCGTACCCTGGAACGCCGCGCCCAACAGATGGAAGAGTGGCTGGCTGATCCGAAGCTGATGCGTGCCGACAAGGACGCGGAATACGCCCACGTGATCGAGATCGATCTGGCCGACATCAGGGAGCCGATCGTCTGCTGCCCGAACGATCCGGACGATGCCCGCACCCTGTCCGAAGTCGCCGGCGACAAGGTCGACGAAGTATTCATTGGTTCCTGCATGACCAACATCGGTCACTTCCGCGCCGCAGGCAAGCTGCTGGCGCAGAACAAGGAGCCCCTGAAAACCCGTCTGTGGATGTCCCCGCCCACCAAGATGGACCAGGCCCAGCTGATGGAAGAAGGTTACTTCAACATCTACGGCACTGCCGGTGTTCGCACCGAAATGCCGGGCTGTTCCCTGTGCATGGGCAACCAGGCCCGCGTTGCTGCCAAGAGCACGGTGTTGTCCACCTCAACCCGTAACTTCCCGAACCGCCTGGGCGATGGTGCCAACGTGTACCTGACTTCCGCGGAACTGGCAGCGGTGGGCGCGGTACTGGGCAAACTCCCCTCCGCCGAGGAATACATGGAGTACGCCAGGGACCTCAACAGCATGTCCAAAGAGATCTACAAGTATCTCAACTTCGATCAGATGGAAGACTACACCAGGAAGGCCTCTGAGGCTTCCGTAGCCTGATCGCCTTTGAGGTAGTTGGACCTCTGATCTGAAAACGCCAGCCTTCGGGCTGGCGTTTTTTTTGGCCTTTGATAATGGAGTATGGCCGGTTGCGGGGATGGGCATGGTAGTCTTTTAGGTCCAGCTTCGCCGCGCTGTCGGCCTATCCCGATCCTCAAATTGCGAAACTAACCTGATTAATTAAAGCAGAGGCTGGTATGCAATGCACATTTTGCAAACCGGAATCTCAGTTTTACCCGCGGACCAGTCCGGTAATCAGAGAAGCAACATCGGCGCTGACTTTTTCCAGGGACTGGCCGGCATCAATCCGGTGATAACGGTCCGGAGACTGCTCTGCCCGCCTGAGGTAGGTGTTACGCACCCGTTCAAAGAAGGCCACCGTCTCCTGCTCGAACCGGTCCAGTTCACCGCGCCGGCTGGCACGCTGCATGCCGGTCTCTACGGTAACATCCAGCAGAATGACATGGTCCGGGCGGATACGTCCCTGCACCAGTTCTTCCAGCTGGGCTATCCGGGACTCCGGCACGCCCCGGCCACCGCCCTGGTAGGCAAAGGTGGCATCGGTGAAGCGGTCGCACAGCACCCAGCGGCCCGCTTCCAGCACCGGCAGGATCCGGGTGTGCAGGTGCTGGGCCCGGGCAGCAAACATTAGCAGGAGCTCGGTGGTTTCGTGTACCGGTTCATCCCGGGGAGCGAGCAACAGCTCCCGGATGGACTCGGCCATGGGGGTACCACCCGGCTCCCGGGTGATCAGATGATCAACACCCAGCTCATCCAGAGTACGGGAGGCCACTTGCAACTGGGTGGATTTACCAACACCCTCGGTACCTTCAAAGGTGAGAAACTGTCCGCGCACAGGCATCAGTCGGTTTCTCCTTCACCCGGGGTCGCCGGGAAAGAGCGGTAATCCGAACGGCGATTCAGCTGGAACTCCCTCACCGCCTTCTGATGCTCCGCCAGGGTACTCGAGAACTTGTGGCTACCGTCGCCCCGGGCCACAAAATACAGGCTCTCGCCTGGCTCGGGATGAAGGCTGGCATGAATCGCCTCCCGACCCGGCAACGCGATCGGGGTCGGCGGGAGGCCATCGATCCGGTAGGTGTTGTAGGGAGTTTGGGTGCGCAAATCCCGGCTGCTGATCCGCCCTTTGAATTCCCCCCCCATCCCGTAAATAACCGTGGGATCCGTCTGCAGGCGCATGCCCTTTTGCAACCGCCTGACAAACACACCGGCGATTTCGCCACGCTCGTAGGGCACGCCGGTTTCACGCTCGATAATGGAGGCCATGATCAGTGCCTCATAGGGAGAGTCGTAGGGCAGGCCCTCTGCGCGGTTCTGCCATTCTGCCTCAAGGACAGCCTGCATCCGTTCATAAGCCTGGCGCAAAATATCCAGGTCCGAGTGCTGGCCGGTAAACAGATACGTATCCGGGAAGAACCTCCCCTCGGGGTGTTCACCCGCCGCGCCCAGCGCTTCCATAATCCGCCCGGCGCTCCAGTCACCGGTCACTTTTTTCAATCGTGCAGCATCCGCCAGGGCCTGGCGCATTTCGGCAAAGGTCCAGCCCTCGATAATCGTAATGCTCCAGTGTTTTACATCGCCGCGCACCATCATCGTGAGCATTTGTTCCGGCGTCATGCCGTCGACAAACTCGTACTCGCCGGCCTTGATACGTGCATCGGCTGGATTCAGGCGCGCGTGCAGCCGCAACCACAGGCTATTGCCAACCAGCCCCCGGTCCGCCAGGTCAAAGGCCACCCGATTGAAACTGCTCCCCTCCGGCACCTCGAACAGAACCGGCTCTGCCAGCTCAACCGGTGCTTTCAATGTCTGGAGACCCTGCCATGCCCAGAAGCCGACACCAATGGCGCACACCAGTGACAGGGCAAGCAGAGTAAAAATCAGGCGTTTGATCAAACTGAAGGTCCTGTGAAAATTCCGTGAGGTGCGATTGTGGCAAGATGATCACTGACAGGCAATTCCCTGCCGTCCATGCTGCGAACCGGCACAATTCCGGTAACACTGTTGGTCAGCCACATGCCCTGCAGCCTGTCATGCTCGAGATCCGACGCAGTAACCAGCCGCTGCTCGACCCGCGCTCCGTGCTTCCCCAGGCAGTCCAGCAGCTCCGCCCGCATGACACCGGCCACTGCCAGGCACTCTCTGGGTGGCGTAATCCAGGCTTCCCCGCTCTTCACAAAAAGATTGGTGCGCGTGCCTTCAATCAGCCCGCCCCCGACATCCGGCATAATGCGCTCGAACTCACCAGGCCGCAGCTCGCGACTGGCCAGCACCTGCTGCATCCGCTCCAGGGATTTCATCCCCGCCATCGCCGGATGTACAACCAGCGGAATGGCACTGATCGATGCCCTGATGCCGCCGGGCTCCGGTGCCGGGGGCGCGGGATGAACCGAGAATATCAGACGGGGCTGAACCGTTTCCGGTACCCGGTAGCCCCGGCCACCAGAACCCCGGGTGAGAATCAGCTTGAACACACAGACTTCATTGGGCAGGACCAGCTGCTCAAGCGCTTGCTGCACTGCGGATTCAATCTCCCCCCGGACGACAGGAATCCCCAGACGACCAGCATCTTCCAGCAGGCGGCGCAGGTGTCGCCCGAGCAGAAAAGGCTGCCCACAGTCGACACGGATGGTCTCAAACAGGCCATCCCCATAGCCAAGCCCCCGATCGCTGACGTCAATCACACCCGGGTCCGGCCAGATTACCTGTACCACCTGGCTCAATCCCCGTAGCGGCGGAAGATGAGCGTTCCGTTGGTACCACCGAATCCGAACGAGTTGGACAGCGCTACACGCACATTGGCCTGGCGACTCTCGTGGGCAACAAAATCCAGGTCGCACCCTTCATCGGGGTGGTCCAGATTGATGGTTGGCGGCAGCACGCCATCGCGAATGGCCAGGACCGAGAAGATCGCTTCCACGGCACCAGCGGCCCCAAGCATGTGCCCGGTCATGGATTTGGTGCTGCTCATGGCCAGTTTTTCGGCATGCTCGCCGAATACCCGCCGGACAGCAGCCACTTCGGCGAGATCACCAACCTGAGTGGACGTGCCGTGGGCATTGATATAGTCAATGTCTTCCGGATCAAGGCCAGCGTCACGCATTGCGTTTGCCATGGAACGGGCCGCACCCTCGCCGCCCTCCGGTGGTGAGGTAATATGGTGGGCATCGTCACTCATACCAAAGCCAACCAGTTCACCGTAAACCCTGGCCCCCCGCTGCCTCGCGTGTTCAAGCTCCTCGAGAACCACCACCCCGGCACCATCGCTGAGTACAAAGCCGTCGCGCCCCTTATCCCAGGGTCGACTGGCTTTTTCCGGTTCGTCGTTGCGGGTAGACAGCGCCCGGGCGGAGGAAAAGGCAGCCATGCCGGTACGAGTGGTTGCCATTTCCGATCCGCCTGCCAGCATCACCTCGGCGTCGCCGTAAGCAATCGTCCGGGCCGCGTAGCCAATGTTGTGGGTACCGGTGGTACAGGCGGTCACTATCGCAATGTTCGGGCCGCGATAGCCGAAACGGATAGCGGCATTACCAGAGATCATGTTGATGACGGAGGCGGGCACGAAAAATGGCGAAACCTTGCGGGGCCCGGATTTGTCCATGGTGAGAACGTTTTTCTCGATATACTCGAGGCCACCGATACCGGAGCCAATGGCAATACCCACCCGCTCCCGGTCAAGTTTGTCATAGGACTCAAGGCCGCTGTTGTCCACCGCCTGCTGGGCGGCAATCAGGCCGTAGTGGATAAAGGCGTCGAGCTTCCTCGCATCCTTGGCGGACAGGTAGGCTTCCATATCCAGGTTCCGGACAGCCCCTCCAATCCGTGTGTTGTAGGCCGACGCGTCAAAGCGGTCGATCATCCCGATCCCGCTCTGCCCGGCCCTGATAGCTTTCCAGGATGACTCCACGTTATTGCCGACTGGCGACAACATACCCATACCTGTAATGACAACTCGCCGTTTAGCCATAACCTGTTGCACCTGATCTTGCCCGAATGAATCTGAACACAGATTGAACCCGATTTTCAGCCAATAAAAAAGCCGCACCCCGCTGTTTCACAAGGACGGCTTTTGCCTGGTTTTCTTAGATGCAGAGTATCAGGTGTGGGCGACGATGTAGTCGATCGCGTCTTGAACACTTGCCAGTTTCTCGGCTTCCTCATCGGGAATCTCGGTTTCAAATTCCTCTTCCAGGGCCATAACCAGCTCAACGGTGTCCAGTGAGTCAGCGCCAAGATCCTCTACAAAAGAAGATGAATTCTGAACCTCGG
This sequence comes from Pseudomonadota bacterium, assembly GCA_034189445.1. Taxonomy (GTDB): domain Bacteria; phylum Pseudomonadota; class Gammaproteobacteria; order Pseudomonadales; family Oleiphilaceae; genus Marinobacter. The sequence continues at coordinate 5,927 of JAXHUV010000065.1, read as the reverse complement.
ACTCTTTAACGCCCAACTGCTCACAAACAATCTTCTTCACGCGCTCTTCAACTGTACTCATAATGTCCTCACTTTGTGTGTCAACCAAGCAACTCAAGTGCTGCCAGTTTAGTGTAAACCCTACCTGCAAACAAGCAGGGGTTCTGATAAACATGTTGTGCGACAGAGAGTTGCGCACAGACCCCGACCGGGGCTTATCCCATGTACATTCCGCCGTTCACGTTGATGGTTTCACCCGTCACGTATCCGGCTGCATCCGATGCCAGGAAGGCAACCACGGCTGCCACTTCTTCCGGCTCGCCCAGACGACCCGCGGGTATGATTTCCAGCATAGCCTCGCGCTGCTTGTCGTCCAGTTTTTTTGTCATGTCCGTGTCAATAAATCCGGGAGCAACGCAATTTGCCGTGATGCCCCGGTTCGACATTTCCTTGGCAAGGCTTCGGGTAAAGCCTTCAACCCCGGCCTTGGCGGCACAATAGTTACCCTGCCCGGGATTGCCCATACTGGCAACCACGGAACTGATATTGATGATACGGCCCCATTTCGCCTTGGCCATGCCGCGAAGCACCGCCTTGCTGGTGCGATAAACGCTGGACAGGTTGGTTTCCAGAACCGCCGCCCAGTCTTCATCCTTTAAACGCATCAGCAGGTTATCACGGGTAATACCCGCATTGTTGACCAGAATCATCGGCGCACCGGATTTTTCCGTCAACGCCTTCAGGCCTGCTTCGATGCTGGCCGGATCCGCCACGTTCATGACCATGCCGTAGCCTTTGTAACCGGCCGACTGGAGGTCACTGGTGATGGACTCGGCACCAGCCTCACTGGTGGCCGTACCGACGACTTCAGCGCCCTGCGCGGCCAGCGCACGGGCAATCGCCTGGCCAATACCGCGGGTAGCACCGGTTACCAGTGCGGTTTTACCTTCCAGAGACATTAATAACTCCCTTTCGTTTCAGGGCTGGCCGAAGGCGTTTAGCGCCCTCGCCAGCGAATCCGGATCTTCGATACCATGAACCGCCAAAGCCCGGTCGATACGTTTGGCAAGCCCTGCCAACACATTGCCGGTGCCGCACTCAACTGCAACTTCAACACCGCTGGCAACGAGGGTTCGCACCGAATCCGTCCAGAGGACAGGTGAATAGAGCTGCTTGAGCAGATTGGCCTTCAGTGTAGCGGATTCGGTCTCGGCGGCGGCGTTAACATTTTGTATAACCGGGATGACAGCATTGTTAAAACGTACATCGTCCAGCGCTTTTGCCAATTCCTCGGCGGCACCTTTCATCAGGGCGCAGTGGGAAGGCACGCTGACGGGCAATGGCATGGCCTTACGGGCCCCTTTTCCCTTACAGGCTTCAATGGCACGTTCAACCGCGGCTGCCGAGCCGGCAATGACGACCTGGCCGGGAGCATTGAAGTTGACGGCAGAAACCACATCACCCTGCGCCGCCTCTTCACAGGCCGCAACAACATCGTCGCCCTCCAGCCCCAGGATGGCAGCCATTTTCCCTTCCCCGGCCGGCACGGCGTCCTGCATGAGTTCACCCCGCAGTCGAACCAGCTTTACCGCTTCCACAAAGTCGAGGCTTTCGGCAGCAACCAGGGCGCTGTACTCTCCCAGACTGTGACCCGCAAGGAAGTCCGGAGCGGCGCCACCCGCGACAAACCATTGTCGCCAGAGGGCCACACTGGCAGTCAGCAACGCAGGCTGGGTAACCATGGTGTTATTGAGCTCCTCGGCCGGGCCCTTCTGGCAGAGGCCCCAGAGGTCATAGCCAAGCACACTGGAGGCGTCGGCAAAGGTTCTGTTGATAATGGGCCAGACTTCAGCAGCAGCCGAAAGCATGCCCACTGACTGCGACCCTTGTCCTGGAAAAATAAAGGCTGATTTCATAAGCCGGATCTTATCGTCATTGGGTGGTTAGGTGAGATTAGCCAATAGTACAAGTTAGGCCAACTATTCGCCAACGCCTGGCCAAACCCGGACAGACTTTAGTCTCAGGCAGTCAAAGCATGAGGTCATCGAGGCGCTCATTGATACGGCGAGGTACTTCCAGCTCAACTTCCATGACTGCCTGCCGAATGGCCGCCAGCATAGCGCGTTCGTTGGCGTTGCCATGACTCTTGATCACCACACCCTGCAGCCCGAGCAAACTGGCACCATTGTGACGGGAGGGATCCATCAATTGCAGAAGCCGACCGATAATCGGCCGGGCAAGCAGGCCGACCAGCCGGCCGTAGAGGTTTCGGGTAAACGCCTGCTCCATCAGCTCAATCAGCAGGCCCGCAACGCCCTCCCCGGTTTTCAGGGCAATGTTTCCAACAAAGCCATCACAGACAACCACATCGGCCACATCGCGGAACAAATCGCTGCCTTCCACATAACCGATATAGTTGATGGTATCGCACTGAGCCAACATGTGAGAGGCCAACCGGACCTGCTCATTACCCTTGATCTCTTCCTCGCCAACGTTCAGAAGGGCAACCCGCGGCTCTGCCTGGCTGCAGATGGCCGAGGCCATCAGTGACCCCATCAGGGCGTACTGGTATAGGTTCTCAGCGGTTGAGTCAACATTGGCTCCCAGATCAAGGACATGGCAACGCCCCCGCAGCGAAGGAATCAGCTTGGCAATGGCCGGGCGCTCGATGCCCGGATACATACGGATAATGCTGCGACCAAACGCCATCAACGCGCCGGTGTTACCGGCGCTGACACAGCCCCCGGCTTCGCCATCCCGGACGAGGCTTAGCGCGATAGCCATGGAGGAATTTTTTTTGTGGCGCAGGGCATGAGAGGGCCGCTCGTTCATACGAACCACATCCGCCGCTTCAACAATGCGGATTCGGGCATGCCCTTCACGCAACAAAGCCTCAAGCTCGCTCCGGACTCCAACCAGAACGATGCTCAAGGCCTGATTTTCACGCACCGCCCGCAGTGACGCGGCAACGACAACAGCTGCGCCGCGGTCGCCGCTCATTGCATCAATCGCGATGGTGACCGGTTTCACCGTTCCGCCATCTGATTCGGGGCGGTGCATAGCGGCAACGAGCTTACTCGTCGCGCAATTCGATTACCTGCTTGCCGCGATAAAAGCCGTCCGGAGACAGGTGGTGACGGCGATGAACTTCGCCGGTGGTCGCATCGGTGCTCAAAGCAGCGGCGCTCAGGGCGTCGTGTGAACGGCGCATGCCACGCTTGGAACGGGTCTTGCGATTTTTCTGTACAGCCATGATTATGCTCCTGACCTGTTAACGTAAACTTTGTTTTGCTGAAGTAAGTAACGTTTGTTCGTTATACATGTTCGCCGGCTTCCCGAGGGATACCCGCGTCCGATTCATGTTTTTAATGCTTTGTCTTCCTGAGATCCGCCAGGACACTGAACGGATTCTCGCCCGCTTCTCTTGCCGGCTCTGCCCCGGAGCCGTCAGGCTCGTAAGCTTCCAGATCTTCCCGGGCCGGACACTCGCCTCTTTCGTGAAGCGGGAACGGTGGCAACACCAGTAAAAGCTCATCTTCCACCATCGCCCAAAGATCCGCCGTGAAATCATCGGTCAGAAACGGCTCGAGCTCTTTCGGTAGCTGTTGCGCCTGCTCGTCACTGGTGACCAGCCCCAGTTCGAACCGGGAGACCAGTGTTACGCTCATGACGCCCATGCACCGCTGACATTCCAGTTCCACCGGAGCCGCCAGCTCGCCCAAAACAATCCGACGACGCTCACCGTCCATAAAGAAAGACAACCGCACCCGGCACGCAGCACCTTCCGGGAACCCGAGAATGGCTTCGCGGAAACGGTCAAGCCCGCCGATGGGAATCTCTCCCTCCAGTACGCTGTTCTGCTCCGCTAACCGATAAGGATCAACGGATTTGGGCAACTCGACGTTGGGCGCTTTTGACATAGGCGCGCAATTCTAGGTGCGCAGCCCGCTACTGTCAAAGACTTCGTTGCTTTTTCACAAGGGTTTCCGTGCCGGCAGGCGTAATTTACGATAACCGCACGCCAGATACGCCGGCCTGACCCTAAAAGGAGTTAACGCAGCTGGAGGCGGGACTCGACCAATTGATTGGCAAAGCCCTCACCAAAGGAAACGCCTAGCTGGTCAACAATATCCTGGAAAGGCGACTTGCGACGACTGTAGTCTACAAGCTCCTCCTGCCCGATGATCTGCCGGGCCACGTATGATGCGCTGCCAAGCCCATCAGCCAGTCCCAGCTCAACGGCCTGCTCACCACTCCAGACCAACCCGCTGAACAGTCGTTCGTCATCCGCCAGGCGATCACCCCGCCCCTGCTTGACCGCTTCAATAAACTGCTGATGAGTGTTTTCCAGCACGCTCTGCCAGAACATCACCTCTTTTTCTTCCTCCGGAGAGAAGGGATCCAGGAAAGCCTTGTGCTCACCGGCGGTGTAAAGGCGGCGATCGACACCGATTTTTTCCATAACACTGGTAAACCCGAAGCCACCAGCAACAACACCAATAGAACCGACCAGGCTGGCGCGATTGGCGTAGATTTCATCCGCGGCCGCCGCAATGTAGTAGGCCCCGGAGGCGCCGATATCGGAGATCACCGCGTATACCTTCTTCTCCGGGTATTCTTCGCGCAAGCGCTTTATCTCGTCGTAGACATAGCCCGCCTGAACCGGACTGCCTCCCGGGCTATTGATTCGCAGGATTACCGCCACTGAGTTTGATTCTTCAAAGGCCGTTCGCAGGGAGTCAACGATATTGTCCGCACTAGCCAGCTCGTCTGCGGCGATCGGGCCAGTAATTTCCACCAAAGCGGTATGCTTTCCCGCCACGCCTTCAATAGAACCACCAAGGGGAGCCCTGAACATGAACAGCAAAGCGATCAGGTATCCGAAGGTCAGCAATTTGAAAAAGACCCCCCAACGCCGGCTTCTGCGCTGCTCGGACTGCAGCGACATAACCAGCTTTTCGATAAGCTTCCAGTCACGGCCGGATTCGGGCGGGACCTCCGGCGGCTTGCGGCCGAACAGTGGTTTGCCTTCCTTCCCCGGCGCCACCGGTTTGTCACCCCAGTCGGCGGACTTGTCGGATTCCCAGTCACTCATGTATGCACCCTGTCAGCAAGTTCGATGAATTCGATCGGTTTACAGCCCCAGCACCCGACGGAGACCAGGCACGGAATCAACAATGGCGTATGGTGAATAATCACCCAGCACATCCCGTTTGTGCACACCCCACTCAACCCCGATGGACGGCATACCAATACGCTGGGCCATTTCCAGGTCGTATCGAGTATCGCCAATCATCACTGCATCCCCGGGGTCAATTTGGTAGTAGCGGAGAATTTCCTCAAGCATGGCGGGGTCTGGTTTTGAGCGAGTCTCATCCGCGCACCGGGTAATCTCGAAGTGTTCGCCCAGACCGCTGGAGGCCAGGGCAGAATCCAGCCCGCGCCGGCTCTTGCCAGTGGCAACGGAACAGCTGCGGCCGGACCCCCGCAGATCCGAGACCACATCAGCCATCCCCTCAAACACGTTCTGGGGTGTTGTCACCCTGCTGAAGAAATAGCGCGCGTAACCTTTCCGGACACTGTTCATTTCTTCCGGACTGATTCCCGGGTAGAGTTTTTCCAGCGCCTCGACCATGCCAAGGCCAATGATGTCCCGGTAAGCCTTACGCTCCAGGGCGGGATAGCCCAGCTCGGTTGCAGCCTGATGCAGGCTGTCTGCAATGTGCTCAACCGAGTCCACCAGGGTCCCGTCCCAGTCAAAAATAACCAGTCTGACGTTCATTGATCGGATCCTTTAAGACGCCCAGAAAGCTTTCTGAGTACGTCATTGAATGCATCGTCATAGGGTGCCTCCAGGCGCATGGCTTCACCGGAAACCGGCAAGGTGAACTCCAGGGCCCGGGCATGCAGCATCAGTCGCTGCCCACCAATAGACCGGAATGCTTTGA
>JAXHUV010000064.1:1728-11256 GCA_034189445.1 Pseudomonadota bacterium | reverse complement strand
TACAAGGGCAGCACTTCAGTGTGTTTCAGATCAACATGGCGCAGAACCTTGCTCAGGTTCCGAATTTCACGCTCGCCGGGTAGAAACACCAGCACATCCCCGGGTGGCTGCTTCTGGCTGCGTTCATGCTGTTCGATTTCATCGAGAGCACCCAGTACGCCATCGGTCCAGCCCTGGTCCCGATCATCGTCATCGCCGGTCAGCGGCCGGTAACGCACATCCACCGGGTAGGTCCGGCCACTCACCTCAATCACCGGCGCCTTGTCGAAAAACTCGCTGAACCGATCAACCTCAATGGTTGCCGAGGTGATGATGACCTTCAGGTCCGGACGCTTGGGCAGGAGCTGGCGCAGATAACCGAGCAGGAAATCGATGTTGAGACTGCGTTCGTGGGCTTCGTCGATGATGATCGTATCGTAGCGATCCAGAAACCGGTCGTGCTGAACCTCCGCCAGCAGTATCCCGTCGGTCATCACCTTCACCCGGGACTGCTCGGAAGTATTGTCGGTAAAACGAACCTGGTAACCAATCTGCTGGCCGACCTGTTCGCCGATTTCCTCGGCGATCCGTGCCGCCACACTGCGGGCGGCGATGCGGCGGGGCTGGGTATGGCCAATCAGGCCCCGGATGCCCCGGCCGCTGTTCATGCAGATTTTGGGGATCTGCGTGGTTTTGCCGGAACCGGTTTCCCCGGCAATGATCACCACCTGATGGTTTTCGATGGCCTCACGGATATCGTCCACCCGTTCGGAAACCGGCAACCCCTGCGGGAAGCTGGCCGGCTTGTGCAGGGCCTGGCGCTGCTGAACCTTTTCAAGCCCACGCCCCAGCCAGTTGGCCATTTTCTCCAGGTCTTTCTGGCCCGGTTTCCCCTTGGTACGGGCAACCATTTTAACGATGCGGGCCGCTTCCTGCTGATTGCAGGCGCCCAGCTGTTCCATCATGGCCTTGACGGCCGTTTCATTATCGAGTTTGAGTGTTGGTGCGCTGGAAACCACTTACTTGTTATTCACCTCGTCCCGGAGTTCACGGCGCAGGATCTTGCCCACGTTGGTTTTGGGCAGTTCGTCACGAAACTCAAACTGCCTGGGTACCTTATAGGCGGTGAGCCGCTCGCGACAAAATTCCGTGAGCTCGTTTGCCGTCACGCCTTCCGCCGTGGGCACCAGATAAACCTTGACCGCCTCGCCGCTCCTGGCATCGGGCACCCCAACGGCGGCACACTCAACCACCTTCGGGTGGCTGCTTACCACATCTTCAATCTCGTTCGGGAACACGTTGAAACCCGAGACGATAATCATGTCCTTCTTGCGATCGACGATGCGAATGTAACCGTCTTCCTGGATCAGGGCAATATCGCCGGTACGGAAATAGCCATCCTCGGTGAAGGATTTCCGGGTGTCTTCCGGGCGCTGCCAGTAACCACGCATAACCTGCGGGCCTTTCACACACAGCTCACCGGGTTCGCCCAGGGGCGTTTCATTGCCCTCTTCATCGACGGTTTTGACCCTGGTGGACGGAATTGGCAGACCAATGGTACCGACCTGAATGGCGCTGTGGGGGTTAAAAGTAACCACCGGGGAGGTTTCAGTCATGCCGAAGCCTTCGCAGATTTCACAACCGGTGACTCGCTGCCACATCCTGGCGGTGTCAATGGTCAGTGCCATACCACCTGACGAGGTGAGCTTCAGGCTACTGAAGTCCAGATCCTGGAACTCTTCGTTGTTGCAAAGCGCAACAAACAACGTATTCAGGCCCAGAAATGAAGTGAACTTGTGCTTCTTCAGCTCTTTCACAAAGCCCGGGATATCACGAGGGTTGGCAATCAGCACGTTGTGGGCACCGGCCTCAAGCATCAGGCCGCAGTTCAGAGTGAAGGAATAAATATGGTACAGCGGCAGGGGTGCAATCACCACTTCCCGCCCCTCGACGACCCTGTCTTCCATCATCAGACCAGTTTGCAGCAGGTTGGCCACCAGGTTGCCGTGGGTCAGCATGGCACCTTTCGCCACACCGGTCGTACCACCGGTATACTGGAGCACGGCAATGTCGTCCTGCTTGCACTCAAGCGGAGTAAATTTCTCACGGGCGCCCGCGCTCAAAACGGCTGGAAGCTTGTGCGCCTGGGGCAGATTAAAAGGCGGCACCATCTTTTTGACATGCCTAACCACGGCATTCATCAGCCTGCGCTTGATCGGCGGGTGCATGTCAGCGATTTCGGTAACGATCACATGCTCAATGCCGGTTTGGGGCAGCACTTTCTCAGCCTTCTCGGCCATGTTGGCCAGCACCACCAGTGCCTTGGCACCGGAATCATTGAACTGGTGCTCCATTTCCCGTGTCGTGTACAGCGGGTTGGTATTCACCACAATCAGGCCCGCCCGCATGGCGCCGAAAACAACAACCGGGTACTGGCTGACGTTGGGCATCTGCACGGCAATACGGTCGCCGGGTTTCAGGTCTGTCTTGTTCTGTAGCCAGGCTGCAAGGTTACGACTCTGGAGATCGAGGTCACGGTAAGTGAGCGTTGCGCCAACAGCACTGAATGCGGGACGATCGGCAAATTTTTTGACCGACTGTTCGAACACATCCACCATACTTTGGTACTTGCTCAGATCCACCTCGCGGGGCACGCCAGCGGGGTACTTATCCTGGTAGAACTGCTCAAAATCCATCACCATCTCCTGGTTTGACGCTTTTGATTGTAATGACATGCCAATTTGAAGTTATTCAGAAAATCAACCCTACAAAAGTATCAGCCTCGAAAAAGTGGAGAGAGAATAGCAGTTTTGTAACCGATGAGGTAGTTTTCGAGACCCCGACCCGAACACCGGTACTCAATTGACAACACTGCGGAGCGCCCGATGAGCAATACCCTTGATAGCCTCGACACCCTTGAAAACATCACTTATGACGAGCTGAACGAAGGCGATACCGCCACGTTTACGCGCACCCTCACCGAGGACGAACTGGTGCTGTTTGCGGCGGTCTCCGGTGATGTAAACCCGGTACACCTGGACTCCGAATATGCAGCTGGCTCCATGTTCAAGGAACGCATCGCCCACGGCATGTGGAGCGGCTCCCTGATCTCGGCGGCACTGGCCACGGTAATGCCCGGCCCAGGCACCATCTACCTGGAACAAAGCCTTTCCTTTAAACGGCCCGTGAAACTCGATGACACCCTCACCGTAAAGCTGAAAGTACTTCGCAAAGAGCCCAAAGGCCGGATAGTGGTCGAGTGCGACGTACGCAACCAGAACGATCAGCAGGTGGTCACCGGTGAAGCGAAGGTCATCGCGCCAGCCAAAAAAATATCCCTGCACAAACCCCGCCTGCCAAAAATCACCATCGAAAACGGGGTCGAATGAAATTGGGGTCAGAAGAAAATGGGGTCAGAAGAACTTTTCTTCTGACCCCATTTTCTTCTGACCCCAATTTTACTTACTGAGTTGCTTCATGGCCGATTCGAGGCCTTCAACGGTGAGTGGGTATATGCGGTCGTTAACCAGCTGCTTGGTCATGCCCAGCGAGCCACCACTACCCCAAAAGCTTTCCGGGAGCGGATTGATCCAGACAACCTTGCGGAAGTGTTCGGTGATCCGCTGGAACCATGTGGCGCCGGGTTCTTCATTCCAGTGCCCGATTGAGCCGCCGGGTATTGCTCTTCCAGACACTCTCATAAATGAAGTTGTGGAAGTAGAAATACTCCATGTGGCCGGTAAATTTCATGGTCTGGTTCCTGTTGGTCACTGTCTCCGGTCTTTCTGGTCTTTCTGGTCTTTCTGGTCAGACTTCTTTTTCGGTTCGTCATCGGATGATCCGGATTCGTCCTGGTCAAAAGCAGGTAAGTCATCAAACTCGGACAGATCGAAATCCTCCAGGCCAAACTCTTCCTCGTCCTCATCTTCCGGAGCATTAGCATTGGAGGAATCGAAGCGATCGGCGACATCCTCAAGCTCCGGGATATTCTCTTCCGGTTCTTCGGACGATTCAACTGCGGGCTCTGCAAGAACGTCATCTTCCTCCCGCAGAATCGCCTCATGCTCATCAATTACCGCCTCCAGCTCGGACATATCGTCCTCTGGCGCCTCCTCGGTAACCTCGGGAATCTCCTCTACTTCAGGGGTCTCCTCCGGTTCTGGCTCTGGCAGATCCTCCAGCGTTTCCCGTTCAGCAACGGCTTCCGCCTGCTGGTGCTGGCGTTGCTTGCGCTTGCGAAGTGCAAACCACACCAGGCCTGCAATCACCACCAGACCACCGACTGCTGCACCGTACATCCACAAAGACACGGCGAAGGCGGTTTCGGTTTCTTTCGGTTGTTCCGGTACGGGCTCTTCGGCAGCCCGCGCCGCCGGCTCTTCTGCCTGACTCACGTCGATGGGTGATGCAATCGCGGGTTCCGGTTCGGATGCTGCCGGTTCCGGCTCAGACTGCCCGGCAACCGGTGCCGGCTCTGTCACCTCAGGCTCCGGGGAGTCAGCCGGCTGGGCAGCAGTTTGTGTCCCTTCAGGCACCGTGAATCCAACATTAGCACTGAACTTTCGGCTGAAGGTCTGGCCATCGGCGACCACATCGAAGGTATAGAGGCCCGCAGCCGGCAAACGACTCACGGCATCCCGGTAGATGCCATCTTCCGGCGGCGCCTCACCGGACAATACCTTGGTTCCGCTCCTGCCATCTTCCGAGGTGATGCTGAGACTGACTTCAATTACACTCAGGAAATCCCGACTGGTGATTTTCTCCTGCTGCTCGAAAAAGCCAACCTGGAGTTTGAGGGGCTCGTCCGCCGTAAACGTTGGTCGCAAAGGACTAACCACCATCCTGAGGTCGCTGACCACCGTTATCCGGCTGCCTTCACCCAGTTTGCCGTTGATACGCCACTGCCCGGCCAACGGTTCCTTGACCGTAATCAGGTCATATCCGGCTTCCCTGACCCACCGGACATTATCGGGAAATTCAGAGAGATCCACGATCTGTTCGTCCGGGCGAACCAGTGCAAGCTCGCGGGTAGCGGAGGTTTCAGCGTCACCCCAAAAGATCAGGGCGGTAAACTCACGAACCCCCTTATCCACGGTGAAGCCGTCACCCTCAATGGCAATCTGTTCCTGGGGTACCGCCGTGTTTAATGCCTGCAGGAAAGCCAGGTTCAAAGCATCCGCCGTGTCGGCCACCTGGAAACGGCCGCCGGATTCCGTCGCCAGGGCTTTCAGAAAGTCGGTATTTGCGGCCTGGGACAACGCCACCGGGTGGAATGTGGCCCCTCGTTCGATGAGATCCGCCACAATCATATCCAGAATCCGCTTTTCCTCTGCGGTATTGGTCGCCGAATCGTCGGAGATATCAACCTTGCCGTCGGTCAGCACGATAAAATGCGTCTGAGTCAGATCCCCGTCGGTGAAATAGTCATCACTTGCCGTTTCAATCGCTGCACCAAGATTGGTTCTCAGAGCCACGGAATTGATCTCGCCGGAGCGCTGAATAGCCATTTCCCGCCACTGATCCGTTACCTCTCCGTGTGGAACCAGCATGTTAACGTACTGGCCAAAGGTCCAGACACCAGCGGTGGCGCCCTCCGGCAACAGCCGGGCCAGCAGACGAACGGCAGGCTGACGCAGGTTTTCCGGGTCGGTGTTTTTCATGGAACCCGAGATATCAACAATGATCCGAACATCCGATCGCCCGGGCAGTTGCACATCCTCAGTTTCCTGGGCGCTCAGCCCAGCAGCGAAGCTGAATGCGAACACCAGCGCAAAATGGGTTAACAATCTCGTTGTTGTCACTCTCAAGGCATCCATCCTTTTTCTTTTTCTGGTTTTCCGGGCTATTTACGCACCAGACGATAGCGAACCAGGTCCAGCACCCAGACCAGCAACATCACCAATCCGGCCAGACCAAGGTTAAACAGGGCCCGGCCGGAAGCGTCCGCGTCGCCAAGAATCATTTCGTAGCCGCCAAACAGCCAGGCCGGAATCCACCAGCCAGCCAGATCCGGCGATTCAACCGGGGTAAGCAGCAAGGCCACCAGAGCAGCAAGAATCAGGGTCCGCACCCCATAGAAAGGAAGGAAACGGATCAGGCTTTTCATCATGTAAAAGAACACGACAAAGGCAATGGCGTAGGCGGCCCAGAAAATCCCGTAGGCCAGTTGTGCATCGGTATCTATCATTACAGGATCCAGTGAATGATGTGTTCTTCCCAGTCTTCCTCCGGCACGCGATGCTCTGAAACCACCTTGTGGCGGATCGAAACGCCCGCATCGTGGACCGAATCCGGATGCCCGCTTCGCAGCGGGTGCCAGTCGGCCAGCGGCCGGTCTTCAGCCAGGGTTCGGTAGGCGCAGGTGCAAGGCAACCAATAGTAGTCCCTGACGGTACCTGGTGTCAGCACCGTGCAGCCCGGTACCTTCCGCAGCCGTTCCTGGTAAACGGTGCATTGGCAGGTTTCCCCATCCATATAACGACACACCAGATCAGTGTGGTAAACCTCACCAGTGTCTTCGTCTTCCAGTTTGTTCAGGCAACATTTACCGCAACCGTCGCAGAGAGATTCCCACTCCGCCGGCGTCATTTCATGCAGGCGTTTACGCTGCCAGAACGGCACCTGGGCAATCATGGATTGCGCTGATCCAGCTCGCGTTTGAATTCAACCACGTAACTTTCCCGCTCTTCCGGCATCTGCAGAAAAAAGTCCTTATCATCGATGGCTTCCAGCACCTGCCTGCCGGTGGTTCTTGCCAGCTTCCGATCCGGTGTCAGCACCAGATCCATGGAATGAACCGGCTGCCCGAAAATACCCCGGAGGCTCTCGGGAAGCGCCTCCCATTTCTGTCCGCGGCGAACAAACAGATAGGTGTCATTGTTTTTTCTGCTCCGGAAAACGGAGACAAATTCCCGCTCTTTCATGACGTCAGCAATTCCTCGATATCAGCGCGAACCGGCGCGAGAATCCGCGCCCGCCAGCCCTGGAAAAATTCGTGTTGTGCCAGGTCCGGGTGCTGTACAACCTTCTCAAGGCGCTTTCTGGGTGCCAGCAATTCCATCGGGATATCAGCAGCTTCCGACGCCTTCCTGAAAAGACGCTTTAATTTCTTGAAGAACCCCTGTTGATCTCGGGACAGCGGCGGTGCAATCCGCTCAAGGGACGAATTATCCGCGGCCGATCCCCGGCTCACAAGTTCAATGAGGGTATCGCCGTACCGACGAACCGCGCCGGAGGGTAGCCCCTGGATGTTGGAAAGCTCCCTGAGGGAGCCTGGCAGCCTTTCCGCAATGGCAATCAACAAGGCATCCGCCAGCACACGGTTCCTGGGCCTGTCGCGCCGCTGGCATTCCAGCTCACGCCAGCGTACCAGTTCCCTGAGCACCCCCTGTTGCCGCGCCGAAAGCGCCCATCCGTTTCTGAGTTTGAGATAATGGTTATCCGGATCTTCCTGCCCCGCCAGCTCATTGGCAAAGCGTGCTGATTCCTCAACCAGGGCCACCTCCAGACCGCGATCGCGCAATAATCCGCTGACCCACTGGTACATGGGCTCCAGAAAACGGATATCGTCAATCGCGTAGCGCTGCTGGGCATCGCTGAGCGGCCTTGCCAGCCAGTCCGACCGAGTGGCGGATTTGTCCAGAGTCTCGCCGAACAAGGTTTCCACCAGCCTGGCGTAACCCAGGGAAAACCCGGCCCCGGCCATGGCGGCACCGATCTGAAGGTCGATCACACCAGCCGGCTGGAGCTTGAGCCACTGACGAAACAGTTCCAGGTCTTCGCTCATGGCGTACAGAAGCTTTGGCGTATCCGGATCTGTCATTACCTCCCGAAAACGCTGGGATTGTTCGGTAACGGAAGGGTCCACCAGGCAAAACTCGCCGTCCAGGCCCAACTGAACCAGCCCCGGTATCGGGTAGAAAGTATTTACCCGCTCAAATTCGGTGTCCAGCGCCAGCGGCTTGCCCGGTGCGCGATCCAGCCATTGATCCAGCGCCTCCGGCTCCCGGACCCAGTGAATGCTGGCCGGAGCCGGGGGAACGTCGACAGCCGCAGCGGCCTGGGCAGAAATATCCATAAACGTGCCTGGTAAGGTGGTGGTTATCAAGGTTAATCGGTCAGCGTCAGTCAGACAGCGGCTTGCGGCCGCGGAATGCGTGAGTCAGGGTAAACCCGTCGACATAGCCCAGCTCGCCACCCACCGGAATACCATGGGCCAGCCGGGTAATCAGGATCTCCTGGAGATCAAGACGATCGGCTATGTAGTGGGCCGTCGCCTCGCCTTCCACGGTCGGGTTGGTCGCCAGGATCAGCTCGGTCACGCCTTCCTCGCGAACCCGCTCCAGCAGCCGTTCAATGCCGATTTCTTCCGGCCCGACGCCATCAATGGGCGACAGGTGCCCCATCAGGACGAAGTAACCGCCCCGGTAGTCACCCGCCTGCTCGATGGCCAGAAGATCCGAGGGGCTCTCAACCACGCAAAGGGTGCCGGTGCGCCGCTGGGGGTTTGCACAGATGCCGCAGATTTCAGTGTCCGCGAAATTCTGGCAGCTTTTGCAGCGCCGGACACCGTTCATCGCCTGGCTCAGCGCCTCGGAAAGCCGGGTGCCGCCGGAACGGCCACGTTCCAGCAAATGAAAAGCCATGCGCTGGGCCGTTTTCTGGCCAACGCCAGGCAGGCAACGAAGGGATTCTACAAGCTCATCAACCAGGGGGCTGAACGCCATGAATGGTCCTCAAACGACTGCGGGATAAAATTCAGAACGGCATCTTGAAACCGGGCGGCAGGCCCATGCCCGACATCATACCGGACATCTTCTCTTTCTGATTTTCCTCAACACGCCTTACGGCATCGTTCACCGCGGCGGCCAGAAGATCCTCCAGGATATCCTTTTCCTCAGCCATCAATGATGAGTCGATATCCACTTTGCAAACGTCGTGGCGGCCATTCATGGTGACTTTGACCAGCCCGGCACCGGCTTCACCAGTCACTTCCGTCTTGGCGATTTCTTCCTGAGCCTTCTGCATTTCTTCCTGCATTTTCTGGGCCTTTTTCATCATGCCGCCCATATTGTTCATCATGTTTTATCTCCTGCTTGTCTCTGGCCTTGGCTCTGGCCTTGTCTCTGCCGGCCGGATACTTTCCTCGACTACCCGCGCCTCGAATCGTTCAACAATAGACTTTACGAGCGGATCCTGGCGAATGGACGTTTCAGCCGTTTCCTGGCGGGCCCTTCGCTGCTGTTCCTCGTAGGCCGCCGGTGTCTGGGGCCCCGGATTGCCCTGCTGTATACGTACCTGAATGGCGTCGCCAAATCGGTTTCTCAAGGCAGCCAGAATCTTTTCCTCGTGCCGGCTGTTCAACAGCCTGGCGTGCCCCTCATCGATGGTCAGGGTAATCACATCGCCATCCCGCGACATGGCACCGTGACTGGCCAGGTTGGCAGGCATACCCACAATGCCAAGACTCCGGAAATCCCGGTGCCAGACAAACTCATCCTCGGCCTCAACCGTAAGGTCTGCCGGCGGTTCAGGTTCAGGTTCAGGTTC
>JAXHUV010000064.1:0-1628 GCA_034189445.1 Pseudomonadota bacterium | reverse complement strand
GGTTCAGGTTCAGGTTCAGGTTCTGGTTCAAGTTCAGGTTCTGGCTTTGCTTCTGGCCGTGGCTCTGGCCTTACCTCTGTCTCTGGCTGAGCCGGCTCAGGTTCCGGCGGTTCCGGTTTTACCTGCGGGGCTAGTGCCGGGTCGGGTTCATCCCGGGACTCCGACGCTGCGGTTTGACCGCCGGAGCTTATGGCGGGCGGCTCACGCCGGTCAGCCCCGGGGCGGAAGGCAAGCATCCGGAGCAGGGTCATTTCGAAACCCATCCGGGCATCCGGCGTAATGGTGAGGTCTTTCCGACCAATCAACGCGGACTGATAGAAAAGCTGAGCGTCCTCGGCACTGAGCCTGCGGGCCAGGGCCTGAACCTGCCCGGCATCACCAAGAGCATTATCGGCACTGCCCGGAACCACCTGCTCCATGGTAACCCGGTGAAAGAGCGAAAGCAGATCGGCCAGAATCACACTGTAATCCGGCGCAAAGTCAGAAATCCGGCTGACCTCCGCCAGCAAGGCCGGGCCGTCGCCTTCAACCAGTGCATTCACGATGCGCTCAATATCCCGCTGATCAATGGTGCCCAGCATATTGCCGACATCACTGGCCGACAACGTCTGGTTACCAAAAGCAATGGCCTGATCGGTCAGGCTCAAGGCATCCCGCATACTGCCGTCGGCAGCCCGTGCCAGAAGCCACAGGGCCGGTTCCTCGAACGGAATCTCCTCCACTCCCAGCACATGCCGGAGATGGCCAACAATATGCTCCGGCGTCATCCGTTTGAGGTTGAACTGCAGGCACCGGGAAAGCACGGTCACCGGCAGCTTCTGGGGATCGGTGGTCGCCAGCAGGAACTTGACGTGTTCCGGCGGTTCCTCAAGGGTTTTCAGAAAAGCATTGAACGATTGATTGGTCAGCATATGCACCTCGTCAATGAGGTACACCTTATAGCGGCCGCGGCTTGGCGCGTACTGGACGTTGTCCGTCAGTTCGCGCATATCGTCCACGCCGGTGCGGGAGGCGGCGTCAATTTCGATCAGATCAACGAATCGCCCTTCCTGAATCTCCCGGCAACTGGAGCATTCGCCACAGGGATTCGGGGTAATACCGGTTTCGCAGTTCAGGCAGCGCGCCAGCAAACGGCCGATGGTGGTTTTACCCACCCCGCGGGTGCCGGTGAACAGGTAGGCGTGGTGCAAACGCTGACTTTCCAGGGCGTGAATCAACGCCTGGAGCACATGTTCCTGGCCCACCATGTCCTGAAAGGTGCGTGGACGCCATTTACGGGCAAGTACCTGGTAGCTCATGTTCCGCCAACTGCAGTGAAAAACGGCTCTAACCTTAACACGGACCAATATCCAGAAGAAGCAGGCTGGATCCCGGAAACACGCAGAAAAGCGAACGGGTATTGGGTGAAATCAGGGAGATAGATAGAAGGAAGATAGGTACGAGAAAAAAGGGAACTGGGGGTGACTCCATCAGCGACACCCCGGCACACAATTCCACCGCTGCGGCTGCTCCCTTCCGGGCCTGACCGGGTTCACGGTTTCATGTTGCGGAGGCACCAATGGAGCCACCATAACGGCGTTTCAGGATAATTCCCTGAAAGCGGCGCGCATAGTAGCAAAAGGGTTTGC
>JAXHUV010000063.1:0-11280 GCA_034189445.1 Pseudomonadota bacterium | reverse complement strand
TCGCTGGGTAAATGCCTCAATCTACATCCCCTCACCCTGGAGGACATCGTCAATACCGACCATCGGCCCAAGATCGAGGAGTTCCCGGAATATATTTACATGGTACTGAAGATGATCTCCTATAACGAGGCGGCAAACCGAGTGGAGATCGAGCACGTCAGCCTGGTGCTGGGTGAAACTTATGTGGTGTCCTTTCAGGAGAAAGACGGGGATGTGTTTGACACGGTACGGGAACGCCTCAGAACCACCAAGGGTCGCATCCGCTCAATGAAGGCCGATTATCTGGCCTACGCCCTGATGGATGCCGTGGTGGACAACTACTTTCTGGCTGTCGAACGCATCGGAGACCGCATAGAGGATCTGGACGACCAGATTCTGGCAAATCCGAAGCCCGATGATATGCAGCAGCTGCACCGGCTCAAACGAGACATTTTGAGCCTTCGCAAGGCGGTCTGGCCCCTTCGGGAAGAGATCGGGGCGCTGGACAAAAGCGAATCCCCGCTGATCCGGCCGGAGACCAAAGTGTTTCTGCGCGATCTATACGACCACGCTATCCAGATTATCGACATGGTAGAGACTTTTCGCGATATTTTAGGAACAGTACACGACACGTTTTTGTCCAGCATGAACAACCGCATGAACGAGGTCATGAAGATCCTCACCATAATCGCAACCACCTTTATCCCCTTGACGTTCATCGTCGGTGTGTATGGCATGAATTTCGAGTACATGCCGGAACTCAAATGGAAATGGGGATATTTTCTTGTATTGGGTGTCATGCTGGTGATCGGTCTCGGCATGATTGGTTATTTCCAGAAAAAGAAATGGCTGTGAAAGCCGGGCCGGTGGAAAAACGGCTCAAATTTCCCGGATTACCACAATGCAATGAAAACGCCCGCCAGCAATGACATAATCGTGAACTTATTGCGGCTTTTGACATCTCTTGTTTGCACAGGAAAACCAACCCCCGGAATGCCGATTATGCAGAAAGACACATCCAACGCAGAACGCTACGTTTCCATCGCCCGGGCCTGCCTGAAGGCCATCAACGACACGGCTGACGATGCCGGCTCCCGGGAACAGAAAATTCAGGCGGTCTACGAGGCCATCGACCAGGCCTTCCAGGCCGAGTTCGCGGATCATCGTCAGGCCACTGCCATCATGGCCACGGTTCTTGAGCGTATCGCCTCGGGCCAGCTGGACAGTGAAAAAGCCGCGGATCTGGCTCGTAAAACACTCGACCAGCAACCAGAAAGCACCCGTAACGCGCTGATGCACTGACACGCAAAATTCTTCTCCGGATCACAGAGAGCCCATGAACACACGCACCACCAGGAAGAACTCAATGCAGAGCCCGAGATCACGCCTGTTTTCGCTGCTTATACTTGTGCTGCTCAGCACCTTTGCGCTTGCTGACCGGATTCCGGAGAAGAGCCCCAATGACGACAATCAGTACCGGTTCATCGAACTGGACAATGGCCTGAAGGTCATTCTGGTTTCAGACCGGAGTGCGGATAAGGCAGCTGCCTCGATGAATGTGGCCGCTGGTAGCGGAGATGATCCGGCGGATCGGGAAGGGCTCGCCCACTTCCTGGAACACATGCTGTTCCTGGGGACCGAGAAGTACCCCGATCCAGGCGAATACCAACAGTTCATCAAGAGCCATGGCGGCCAACACAATGCATTCACCAGGTTCCAGGACACTAACTACTTCTTCGACGTGCAGGCCGAGTTTCTGGAACCCGCGCTGGACCGGTTTGCACAGCAGTTCTCCGCGCCCCTGTTTACCGCCGAACTGGTGGACCGGGAGCGCAACGCCGTACACTCGGAATTCAGCGCTAAGCAGAAAGAGGATGGGCGCCGATTCTATTCCGTTCAAAAGGCGGCCAGTAATCCGGATCACGCCTTCAGCCAGTTTGCCGTCGGCAACCTCAGCACCCTGGAGAACACGGAAGAGAATCCCCTCAGGCCAGACCTGATCGAGTTCTGGAGGCAGCATTATTCCGCAAACATCATGAACCTGGCGGTTTACGGGCCACAACCCCTGGACCAACTGGAAGCCATGGTTCGGGCCCGGTTCGATGCCATCGAAAACCGCAACCTTGAGACCAAACGCCACGAGGCCAGCCTGTACCGCACGGAGGATCTTCCAGCCAAAGCAACAGTGGACGCACTCAAGGATATTCGAAGCCTGTCGCTTATCTTCCCCATTCCCTCCCAGGAGGAGAATTATCGCACCAAGCCCGCCAGCTACGTGGCCAACCTGCTCGGCCACGAAGGCCCTGGCAGTCTGTTCGATGTGCTGAAGCGGGCCGGCCTGGCGGAGAGCCTGTCCGCAGGTCTGGGCATGGACACCGGCGAGAACGCCACCCTCGAAATCAGCATTTCCCTGACACCGGAAGGGCTGGCCCGGCACGAGGACATTCTGCCCCTGGTATTTGATTACATCGGAAAGATTCGCCAGAAAGGGATCAGTGAGCAGCGTTTCCTCGAAATGCAGAACCTGGCACGCATTGATTTCCGATTCCGCGAGCAGGGCAGCCCCCTGCATGAAGCCATGCGCCTGTCCCGCGACCTGCAAAACTATCCTCCGGAAGACGTACTGCGGGCTCCCTGGCTGGTTGAGCGCTTTGCGCCGGAACAGTATCGCGACCTTCTGGACAGGCTGACGCCGGAAAACCTCCTTGCCTTCGTTCTGGCACCGGAACCGGAGCTGGAGAATCCCAACCACACCGACTGGTACGAAACCGCCTGGACCCGGGAATCGCTCAACCCAGAAGCGCTCACAACTCAGAGCCTGCCAGAGCTTGCTGCTCAATTACGGTTGCCACCGGAAAACCCGTTCGTGCCGGAAGATCTGGCGATGGTACCCGGGCACACCATGAACCAGCCGACAAGGCTCGGCACACTTGAGGGAATGGATGTCTGGTTTGCCCGGGATACCCGGTTTGATACCCCGAAAGCCAACGTGTTTGTCGGCCTCCGGACGCCAGCCACCCGCGCTTCAGCCCGCAGCTACGTGCTCACCCAGCTATTGGTGGACGCCATCAATACCAACCTGAATGCCTGGGCTTACTCCGCCAGCCTCGCGGGACTGGATTACAGCGTTTATCCGCATCTCAGAGGTATTACGGTTCGTGTCGGCGGTTATAACGACAAACTCCATACCCTGATGAACCGGATACTGATTCAGGTAGCCGCACCGGAGCTCAGCCAACGACGTTTTGAGATTGCAAGGCAGCAGCTGATCGACGGCCTGAAGAACAAGGCCAGGGACCGACCGGTGGAACAGACCTCGGAGTTCGTGCAGACATCCCTGATTGAAGGTGCCTGGCCCACCGAAGACAAGCTGAAGGCCGCCCGGGAAGTCACCTTCGATGAACTACAGTCCTTTTCAGAAGCTCTGCTCTCGCGGGTCGACCCGGTTATGCTGGCCCATGGGAACCTCACCGAAGCCTCGGCTCTTAACCTGGCACGTCAGATCGACGCTATTGTTCTGGGCAACAGCGAGCTGACCCGGGTAGAACGCAGCCAGGTACGCCAACTGCCAGACAATGAAACCAGGGTTTCCATCGAAGTAGACCACCCGGACACGGGCTATACACTCTACATGCAGGGCGATAACACCAGCTTTGAAGAACGGGCTCGTTTCCGCCTGCTGGCCCAGATCATCAGCAGCCCCTTCTATGAAGAGATCCGCACCAACCGCCAATTGGGCTACATCGTTTACGCGACGGCTTTCGAAATGCTGGAAACGCCGGCGCTCGGATTTGTCGTGCAGTCGCCATCCGCCAGCCGTGCGGAAATTGACCAGGCGATTCAGGCGTTTTCGAACGACTTTGAGGAAACTCTGTCGGCCTTGACGCCGGAGCGCCTGGAGCGCGAGAAGCAGGCCGTTATCGGCAAACTTCTTGAGAGAGACCGGCAACTCGGCGAGATTTCCAGCCGTTATTGGCACGAGATTGATCGTGGCATGGACAGTTTCGATTCACGCCAACAACTGGCCAACGCGGTAGCGCAGGTCAGCCAACAGGCACTGCTCGAAACCTTCCGAAAGGCGGTTCTGGAGCGGGCCCAAAGCCTCCGGGTGGTTACCGGCGGTGATGGCATGGAAGCAAGCCAGGCCCTGGGCAGGCTGACAGAGTTGCCGCCGGTGCCCGCCGGCTGAAAGCATTAGCGGCAAGTCCGCAAAAAGCGAGCCCAGTCCTCCGGCTCATCAACGTCCCAGCGGGGCTCCAGCAGGTAATAGCTAAGCCCCGACGCTTCCAGGCACTCGCAGGTTTGAGCGAGCACATCCGGTGTGCCCCAGGCGATGTCGTCAAGCATCCCATCAACCACTCTTGACGCGCCGATCAGAACATAGCCGCCATCGTGCGAGGGGCCGAGCACGACATCATAATCCTTCAGGCAGGCAACCGCGTTGCGGGCATAATCCGGATCGACCGAAGGGCAATCACTACCAACCACCAAAGCCCGATCATAAACCCCGAGGGACTGGCTCAGGGCATGATGCATCCGCTGCCCGAGGGTACTACCCTGCTGGATGCCCTGCGCCAGGCCGGCGCCGGTCAGCTCCTTAATAATCGCGACAGCTTCCCCGGGCCGGTCAGCCACCGCTCGATCCCACCAGAATTCCACCGGATAGCCGGTCGCGCACAGGTTATCCAGCACCGCCAGAGTAAGCCGGACATGGGCATCAAGTGCGCCCACTGCGCCTAGCTCGGGCATTAGCCGGGTTTTGACCCGACCGGCCTCCGGCCATTTGGCAAACTGAAGAAAGACCGCCGAGGAAGAATTACCCGGAAAATCACTTTGACGCATTGCGGACATCCGAGCGGTAGATTTGTGCCAGAGACTCCGGCGATTCACCACGCCAATACCGCCAGCGCAGCTGCCACATCAGAAAAACAGTTCGCCAGGCACCGTGTTTCCGCCAGCGGCGGCTGTCGGTAACAACCGGTTCTTTTATGCAGAAAGGACGGGACACCAGGCAAAGACGACGTGAGAATTCCACATCTTCCATCAGCGGCATCGGCTGAAAACCACCCAGAGCCTCGAAGGCATCCCGGCGCAAAAACATGGCCTGATCACCGGTGCAGATGCCGGTCAGGCGGGAACGCTGGTTCATGAACCAGGCAATAACGCGGAACAGCGGCCGCTCACCATTCAGCCGCACATCAAACCGGCCCCAGCTCCGTTCACTATGAGTGTAAAAATTCCGCAACTCCGCCAGAGCCCGTTCGGGCAATTGCGTATCGGCATGCAGAAACAACAGTAGATTGCCCCGGGCGGCGCTGGCACCGGCGTTCATCTGTACTGCCCGACCCTTGCCGGATTCAATCACCCGATCACACAGGGGCGCTGCTTTCCTGGCGCTACCATCCGGGCTGCCGGCATCCACCACCAAAACCTCGTGCCCGGCCCGGCGCAAAGGTTCCAGTGCCCGAAGACTGTCTTCGATAACCTCCGCCTCCTGCCATACCGGCACAATAATGGAGACGGACATAATGGAAACGGACATGGGCTCCAGGCTCTGCTCCGGCATCAACTCACTCCGGCTCCCAGGCAACGGGCAATGAACTCATCCAGATCGCGGATTTCTTCCAGGCAGAGACTGTGGTCCATCGGATAGGTATGGAACTCGGTGGGGTACCCCATGCCATCCAGCTTGTCCCGGGCGGCTTCACCCAGGCTGACAGGCACCATGGGATCCTGGGTGCCGTGGCCGATAAACACCGGCAGGGCGTGGTTGGCAGAAGAGCGCTGCACGGTATCCGCCGTGGCAAAATAGGTCGACAGGGCAAACAACCCCGCCAGCCGGTCCGGGTAACGCAGGGCCAGCTCGTAGGCCACCGCCCCACCCTGGGAAAAACCACCGATGATGATATTGCCCGGCGCCACGCCCCGGCTGACCTCCTTCTCCACCAGCCTGGCAACGGCATCCGCCGAAGCCTGTATTTGCGGTGTATCCACCTTGCGGTTGATATCCATGGCGAGGATGTCATACCAGGCGGGCATCGCCATGCCGCCATTGACCGTGACCGGAATTTCCGGCGCATGGGGGAAAATGAACCGCACCGGGCGCTGCCGGGCAAACCGGAATTCCGGCACCACCGGCTCAAAATCATGGCCACTGGCCCCCAACCCGTGCAGCCAGATCACGCTGACGCGCGGTTGCTCGCCGGTTTCGATTTGCAAGGTTTTCAACGGTTCCATAGTCACTCCGGTTCATGGCTCAGAATCCCAAGCATATCACCGGAAGCTGTTGCCCCGCATTCCCCGCAGCATCCAGCCCGGCCCCAGCCACCACAGCAGGCGCAATACAAACATCAGCACCATCAATAACAGGAACCAGCCGGTCACCTGCATCATCCAGGGCGGTACCCCGAGAGCACCCGCCACGCTGGCAAACAGGTCATTCAGTAGGGCGGGGTGACGTATCGCCACGTATCCCAGTGCCACCAGCGCCGGCCATTTGCCGTTGCGCACCAGTACCGAGGCCATCCGCCCCACCCTCGCCATCCGCGCGGAAAATGCGACAGAGCGAGTACCGAGGCTTGCGGATCGAGTCGTTACCGCTGCCGCCCGGCCCGCCTTCAACAGCTTGAGGCTACTACCAATAAGCACTGCATCCACCGCTGCCCAGCCAATGTCAGCGGCTCCGATGAGCTGGTCCGTGCGATAGCGTTTCTCAAGATTGCCGATACCACTGGTAAGAAACTGCACGGCATTCTCCATAATGCGTTCAGTCCACAGCCATTCAATATCCCCGCCCGGGGCCACCACAAACTGCCCGGTGAAATCCTGCCCTTCCTGCAGGGCAAAGTTCACCGCGTACCAGCCCCGCTGTTCCGGGGTCAGCTCGCCACCGGCCTGCGGCTGCTGAGACTGGCCCGCGGCATTATTGCCAAGATAATCTTTCATCATGCGCCCGGTGGCCTGCCAGGCGCGGGCCAGCCGGTTCAGGGCCTCCACCGAACCTACCGGATGGCGATAGAAGTAGATGACCGGCGGCACCAGATGCTCCCCGTGCTCCGTCAGCGCCCGGCGGAATTCCGGTTCGGTGCCGTACAACCGCAGCAACTGCCGCGCCTCTGATGGATAGACCAGTAGCGCCGCCCGGGCTTTCAGCGCCAACATCCGATCACTCCGGTAAGCCAGCAGCAACGCCTGAATATCCGCAGGCTGAGCGGCGACAATCGAATCCCGCCCGTACTCCTCCGCCGCCTGAACCCGCACCAGCCGCTCCTCCGGCTCCATGGTGGTCAAGCTGACAGACAATCCCACGGCAGCGGCCAGGGCGAACAACACCAGCCACGGCAGACGGCTGCGTTTAACGGGCCTGAACAACGACGGCTCCTGACTCATCATGAATCCTGTTTGCTGTTTCCTTAATGCAGAAAATGACTGCCCCGGCCACGGCCCCAGGTCCACCTTCGGACAGGAGCAGACCAGCACCCCCTTCGTCTCCGACCGCCACGGATAACCCCCACCCCCTTGAGCCACAGCCAACGGGCGGCTATCATACCGCCCTTCTTGCGCAATGCCCCCGTAGCTCATCTGGATAGAGCGATCCCCTCCTAAGGGATAGGTAGCAGGTTCGAGTCCTGCCGGGGGTACCATCCCCCACGTCCAAGCAACTGATTGCAACATCCTGAATCACCTGGACGCAGCCCAAAACTTTCGGCCAGGCGTGGAAAAGGTTGAATCATGGAATTTGCGCCGATAACATGGCGAGCGGCGTTCCAAATGGTGAATGTCGGCAACAACATCTAACAAAACATCTAAACGCCGCGATGCGGCCGGGGCGGAGACAGCTTAATGACGACATTATCACAAGGGCAGCGGTTGGTGGTCGGCACCATGATTGGCGATCCGGCCGGCATAGGGCCTGAAGTGATCGCCAAGGCGCTGGCGACTGGCCTTGTCCACGAATACTCGATTCCTGTCCTTGTCGGCAGCTCAGCTGCGATGGAGCGCGCGCTGGACATGACGGGCATCAAGGCGCGGGTGCGCTCTATGCGCTCTTACGAGACGCCGAGCGACGATCCAGGGGTGATCGACGTCATCGATACGGGCGCGCTCAAAGGGCCGTTGCCGCTGGCGGAGGACACTGAAAGAGCGGGCGAAGCAACGGGTGTCTGGCTCGACGAACTCGACGCGCTCACGCGCGACGGATCGTTCTCCGCCAGCATCATGGGGCCGATCAGCACGGGATCGCTGAAACTGGCCGGCAAGCTCGACAAGGTGATCAGCCCGAAGCCCGGCGAAAGCTATCTTGTGCTTATTACCGGTCCGCTGCGCGTGGCCCATCTTACCGATCACATGCCGCTCCGGCAGGTCTGCGACGTTATCACACCCGATCTCATTGCGCTGGCGCTGCGACAACTCAACGATGCAATGAAGCGTTGGGGGATTGCTAAGCCGCGTATCGTCGTCGCGGGACTCAATGCCCACGCGATGGGCGAGGAGGATCGCGAAGCTATCGCGCCCGGTGTGGCACGTGCTCGCGCGGAGGGCATCAATGTGGAAGGGCCGTCAAGTCCCGATTCGGTCTTCCGCCAGTGCATTGAGGATCGCTACGACATGGTTTTGGCGATGTATCATGATCAGGGTCACATTGCGGTGAAAACCTGGGGTTTCTCCGGCAACTGCGTGATCATACTGGGGCCGCCCTACCTGCATATGTCGGTCGCTCACGGCACTGCCTATGATATTGTCGGCACGGGCAGGGCCGACTCCACCATGATGCTCAGCGCGATGCGTACCTGCGGCAGCCTGGCCTCCGGGTCCGGCTTTCCGCGGGAGCAATGATATGTAAGGTGCGTTTTGGAGGGGGTTCGCTTCGTCAAGCCCAACAGGCTGCCAGGAGACGAGGTTGCGTTTATTCCGGGGTATGATCCGATGTTGACCTTTGGCCAGGAACGTGCAACCAGGGCGGCAGGCAACAGGGTTTGGATGGAGTTGGCCTGAAAGCTGCTTGGGAGGATGACAAGGATTCGTTATTCTCATGCAGACTGTTCGGAAACCGTATGTCGGTTGGCCGAAGGAGGAACCCCGCCCATGTCCCTACTGACCTCATTGATCCGGGCGAGCACCCAGTTCCAGCAGGCCATGGAAAAACGCCAGGCACCGCCTCCAGGGCCAGAAGCCGCGCCTGGCGAAGCCCAGACGAAAACCGAGCCGACATCCGGCGATGACCGCTTCACCCCCTCGGACAACAGCCAGTCTGACCTTGCCCGCGTGAAATCACGCCAACTAACCATGGCCGACTATAAACAGACCGTGGGGCAGGATCTTGCCTTTGTTCGGGAAACACTGCGGCACAAACTTGCCGAATACAACCTGCACCCGGCAACGGCATTGAATGTGAGTAAAAATGAAAACGGCAGCGTTGCAGTAGAAGGCAAAATTACCGACAACACCCGGGTGCTGATCGAAAAAGACCTGAACGTGAACAAAAACTTCAAGGACGCCTTCAAACGCCTGAGCGTTAACGAGCCGACGCTGCATTTTATGGATAATGCGCTCAAGCTAAACCAGGCCTACGGGGTGAACAACCCGTTACTGGACACACTGATCAGCGAGAACCAGCAGTTCAATGGCCTGCAGGATCTGGTACACCGTTACGACACCATGCGGCGCTCGGTCAGTGCCGAACAAATGGAGGCAGCGGGGAATAGCCGGGCGTACGCTTTCAACCTGAACGCCCGGGCCTGACATCAGGGCAGATAACGGCGATCAGACCTCGAACGGCGCCGGATCTCCTTTGCCGACACGGGTGATCACCGGCGCATCACCGGTAAAGTCCACCACCGTGGTGGCCTCCATACCGCAGAATCCTCCGTCGATAATCAGATCCAGCTCGTGCTCCAGGGATTCCCGGATATCATAGGGGTCCGTCATCGGCTCGATTTCACCGGGCAGGATCAAAGTGCAGCTCATGATGGGCTCACCCAGCTCACCCAGCAACTCCTGAACAATCGCATTATCCGGCACCCGGACACCCACGGAACGCTTCTTCGGATGGAGTAACCGCCGGGGCACTTCTGTGGTGGCATCCAGAATAAACGTGTAGGGGCCGGGGGTGAAATTCTTAAGCAACCGGTACTGGGTGTTATCCACCTTGGCATACACCCCGATGTCCGAAAGATCGCGGCACACCAGCGTAAAATTATGCTTGTCATCCAGCCGGCGAATCCGCTTGATCCGATCCGCCGCCTGCTTGTCACCCAGATGGCAGCCAATGGCATAGGCTGAATCCGTGGGATACACGATCACCCCGCCACGACGCAGAATATCCACCGCCTGATGGATCAGACGCTTCTGCGGCGTCTCTGGATGAATCTGGAAAAACTGACTCATGAAGCTTCTCCCTGAGCGGTCCGCGCCGCCATCGCCGGATCCTTCCTGGAGCCGCCCATGCAATTCGGAGACTCCGGCGCCGCCTGACCGGTTGCCTCCCACTCTTCCGGTGAATATAGATGCAACGCCAGCGCATGAACCTCACCGGCCAGCTCCTCGGCGAGCACCTTGTAAATCGCCTGATGCCGGCGCACCTTCATCTGCCCCTCAAACTCCGGCGACACCAGAGTCACCTTGAAATGGGTTTCAGAGTTCGGCGGCACACTGTGCTTGTGGCTCTCGTTCTCCACCTGAAGAACACGCGCATCGAAGGCGTCGTTCAGCTTGGTTTCAATTGCATTCTGGATTTTCATGTTTCAATACTCCTGCCTCCGCGTTTGAACTGGAGAGGCGAATGGCACGTTGTCAGAAGCGGGTGTGGCGATGGCTTTCCCAAAAGTGTACGTTGCCAGGGATGGCAACGCCAAGCCCCCAGGGGTGAGCCCAGCGATTATGAAGCATCACTTCATGCGCAGGCGAACGACTGCAATCTGTGATTGCAGGCCGGACCCGGAGGGGGTTTACGGCGTCTTTTGGGAAAGCCATCGCCACAGCCGCCTCCCCTACACCGACCAGTCTACTACACATACCAGGCACCACCCGAACCTTGACAGCATAAAGCCAAAGCGCCACATTCCCCTCCCGATTCCAAAACACCCAGACCCCATGCATCTGTACATCGCCGAAAAACCAAGCCTCGGCCGCGCCATCGCTGCCGCCCTGCCAGGCCCGCACCAGAAAGGCCCGGGCTGGATACGTTGTGGCAATGGCGAAAACGCCGCCACCGTCAGCTGGTGCATCGGCCACCTGCTGGAACCGGCAGAGCCTGCCCGTTATAACCCGGCCTGGAAAAAATGGCGCCAGGAAGACCTGCCC